>NZ_SLUN01000021.1 GCF_004340685.1 Hydrogenispora ethanolica
CTATCATTGCTATCTCTCCAACGTTTTCTGATAGCTATTACTTTGTTCTTAGAACCCTTATTTCCTGCTGGTTCATGAGGTTTTTCACAACGCTTCTAATAGCCATGTGATAAATTCCTCTAATTCGGAAATCATCCTTTCAATGGACTAAAAAACGACTTTATCACTTGCTTTTCTGAGCTTTTGTGAACACCCCGACCTTCGGACGGGGTTTATCACAACGCTTTTAAAAAAACTGTGAAAAATCTGGCTCAGGATACGTTTTACCGGTAGCGGTGATTGAGAAAAAATCTCAGCGAAACATTGGCCGGATTGCCTTTTATTCGATATAAGATGAACTAAGTAATCCGAACGAGCTGCTCCATCCGTAAAGCGTTGGAAGCTGTATGCGGTTACGGTTTTCGCCGGGCCGGTTTCAACCGGATTCAAGCGTTTCATCGCAGCAAGAACCCGTCATCGGGCAGAGTATTGCAAAAAGCCGGGAGGCGCTGCGAGGGAACCCTGCGGCAGTATTGAATCCATAACAATGAATTCGACGATTTCATCCTGTATTCAATTCTCAGGGATGAATGGGAAGGGTGACATACAGCGGACTTTGGCTCGGCGCGGAATGGCCCATTGTCCTGAATGGGAGTTTTTTCAGAGTTTTATCCATCCATCAGCTTTTTGAAAGCTGGATCGTCTCGTAGGTTCCAGAAATCAGCGTCGGCTTGAGCCATCGGCCGATGAGCGACTTCCAGGCCGATGGCAGTCGCCAGGCTTTGTCATTCTGCAGCGACCAGCAGCACGCCAGGTTGTATCATGCATTGGAATAGGTCGGGCCGATCGCTACCGCTCTCTGGCAGCAGGCAATAGCCCCGACACTGTTTCAGAGAACTCACAATATGGGCTCTCTTGTATCAGTGAGCCGCTTGGTGGACGAGCGATCGCTTTGAGTTGTTCAACGAGCACTTTTTCTGAATGAGTAAGCTCGCTCAGTCGCTCAGCAAGCTCTTTTTGTGGATGAGCGAGCTGGTTTTGTGAATGAGAGAGCTTGCTCAGTCGCTCAGCAAGCTCTTTTTGTGGATGAGCGAGCTGGTTTTGTGAATGAGAGAGCTTGCTCAGTCGTTCAGCAAGCTCTTTTTGTGGATGAGCGAGCTGGTTTTGTGAATGAGAGAGCTCGCTCAGTCGTTCAGCAAGCTCTTTTTGTGGATAAGCGAGCTGTTTTTGTGGATAAACGGAATCGTTGAACGCGGTTAACAATCCCGGCTGTGGATAAGTTAGGGAAGTGCCGGCCAAACCGCATAAACTCAGGGACCGGGCTTCCAGGCTGAGCGGTCGTCAACGAATAACTTTCCATAGTGGACAGTTTAGAACTGCTTGCAGGCTTCCATGCCAAAGACGGTCTGACATGAGGCGGGGATCCGAAACGAAATGGAACGGAGGGATGAAACAACGGCAGCGGGGATGCCGGACCGGCCGGCCGGAAACGGGGACGGCTCTCCGGGAGCGGCGGAGCAGAGGGTGGGGCGGTTGGGACCGGCGGACGGGTGGCGCTCAGGGCGCCTCTTTCGGCGGCAAGTCCTTCTCAATTACTTTCCAGGTCTGCTTGGCCCGTATGTATTGGCTATAATTGAGGGATTGCAGATAAAAAAGTTCTTTCTTGAGCCCCGCCAGTTCCCGGCGGAGTTGTTGAATCTGCCGGGATTGGGCGGCGTATTTTTGCTGAAACGCCCGGAATTGATGCACGACTCCGAGGGTCAAGGCGACCGGCAACAGAATCAGCAGGGGAACCGCGAATTTTTTCATGATGAAATCCTTTGAGCAGCCTAAAATAATTGCCGACATTACATTCCATGAGATAGGAGCATAATCCTGCTGCCAACCGGGGCCGAAACGGCTGAAATGAAAATTTTTTAGTACCGCTCCTGTCCCCGGGGACCAATGCAAAATACCGGAAGCTGCTTCCGGTATTTTGCATAAAGGATAGTAACCAACCAACCAGTCTTTTTCGGACCGAATGAACCGGGGGTTCGCCTGGCGTCGCTGGGCCGGACGGAGAAAAAGTTGTCTCTCACCCAAGATGTTTCATCCTATGCAACCTTTCGCAAAGGGTGTTGTTCCTTGGGCGGCCGCGGCCATTGTTACGCGGCCAAAAGCTTCCCGCCCGTCCCGGAGCGGGCTCCCGCCGACCCGGCCAATAAAAAAGGGGCGTTCGCCCCTATGGCCGCTCATGCCGGGAATCACCGCCGTTCTCGATGCAGCCCGCGCCCCGCGACGGCGCGGGCGGCGTCACCTCGATCACCGCAATGGGATGGATCTTGCCCGGCGACTGCCGCAACTGGTAGCCACCGCTCTTTTCCGACTGTAAGTGCCAGTGGTAAAAATAGAGGACGCCCTGCTCGAATTGTTCTTGGCCGCAATCGTGGCGGCAGGCGATAACATCGTTTAGGGTATCGAGCCTCCGGCCGTCCCGGGTCTCGTAACCATCGAACCGGCCATTGTAGGTATTCTTCCGGTCGGCACAGGCGATCCCCGGTCCGGCGCCCCCGGTGGTGGCGGCGCCACCGATCCGGACGTATTTGGAATGGGGGTGGCTCTTGTCCGCTTCAAAATCGGCAAAGTCTCGATACAAATAGAGGGTATTAAAACAGAACGTCCCACGCTCGGAATCGTTCAAATCCGGAGTATAGGACGTTGCGTGACGGAGTTTGGCCAGTTTGACGCGGGGGTGAAGTTGAGTGAGCAGGAAACCGTTCAGCACCCCTACCTGCCAAACGGCTTGGTCATTTCCGGTCAGGGCTCGATAGTATAACACTCCGGCGGGTTGGTGTTTTTTCACGATGGCAAACACCTCCTTCGTGTCTTCCCTATTGTATGGGGGGAAGGCGCCGGAGGTGACGGCCCGCCGTGAGGAGATGCCATGGGTATCGTGTTAAGCTGCATCTTTATCGGGAGGCCGGCGCGCTTTCATGCGCCGGCCTTACTTGACCGGGAACAAACTGGGGATAAAAGTGGTAAACCAGGGAAAATAGGTCACCAGCAACAGGACCAGCAGCATCGCCGGCCAGAGATAGAGCATCATTTTGGAGCACTGCTCCATGGAAACCTTTCCGACCGAACAGCCGACGAACAAACCCGCTCCCACTGGCGGGGTGGTCAATCCGATGCCCAAGTTGAGCATTAAAAGAACTCCGAAGGTGATCGGACTCATGCCCGCGGCTTGAACCACCGGGAGCAGGACCGGAGTGATGATCAGGATCAGCGGCGCGACATCCATGATCATCCCCAGCAGCAATAACAGGATATTGATCAGCAACAGCAGGAGCAATGGGTTATCGGTGACCGACAGGAATAAACCGGTGACATGGGTAGGGACCTGGAGCAGCGTCATCATCCACCCGAAAGCCGACGCGCAACCGATGAGCAGCAGGACCGAAGCCGTGGTCTTGACCGAATCGAGGAAGATCGGCCAAATATCCTTGAGTTTCAATTCCCGGTACACGCAGAGTCCAAGGAACGCGGCGTAAAAGACCGCCACCGCCGACGCCTCGGTGGCCGTGAAGATGCCAAAGGCGATTCCGCCGACAATGATCACCGCCGCCAGCAAACTCAGCATGCCGTCGATCGATATCCGCAACGCTTTTCGGAATGGCGGCATCTTTTCCCGGGGATAGTTATATTTTAATGCCAACAGGTAGCAGGTGACGGCCAGGAAGACACCGAGCATGATCCCGGGCAGATAACCGGCGAGGAACAGCTGGCCCACAGAGACGCCGCCGGCCACCATCGCATAAATGACCATGTTATGGCTGGGCGGAATGATGATTCCCTGGGTCGACGAGGCCACGGTCAAGGCGGTCGCGAACGCCCGGTCGTAGCCTTTTTCGACCATCATCGGGATCATGATGGGCCCGGTCGAGGAGATATCGGCCACCGCCGAACCGGAAACCCCGCCGAAGAACATGGAATCGATGCAGTTCACCATGGCGAGGCCTCCGGGAAAAGGGCCGACCAGAATATAGGCGAAGTCGACGATCCGCCGGGCGACGCCGCCCCGGGCCATGATGGCCCCGGCCAGGATGAAAAGGGGAATGGCGATCAGCGGAAACGATTGAAGGCTGGCCGCGACGCGCTGGGCGATCATCACCGGGTCCATTCCGGTGTGCAAAGCGGTCAGCAGCGCCGCGACGCCAAGGCTGATGGCGATCGGGACTCCCAAAAGGATCAGCATCAGGAACGAACCGATTAAAATGGCCGATTCAAGCACTGTCATTCGCCCCTTTCGCCCCGTAAAACCGGATCAGCCGGCGGAGCGCTTTGATCAATGAGAATAGGACCATGAATCCGCCGGAGAGGGGGAGAATCAGGTAGGTGTATCCCATCGGGAGCGAAAGTGTGGCCATGGTGGCGGTCATGGTATTCCGGACCAGAATGATTCCTTGCTGGAACAGCAGCCAGGCAAAGCCGGCGACAATCAGGTCGGACAGGAACTTCATCCATACTCGAAGCTTTTCTGGAACCCGGGAGACGATCAGTTCCAGCGTCATATTGGAGTCGGTCCAGACACAGCCGGCCGCTCCGAGCAAGCCGATCCACATCATCGCCACCACCGACAGCTCCTCGATCCAGAAGGGGCTGGACCGCAGGACATAGCGCGAAAATACCTGATAACAGACGAGCACCGACAGCACCAGCATGATGAAGGCCGTTGCCGCTGTGATCAACCGCTCCAGCCGTCCCAGCCAAAGCAGCCAGGCTTCCTTTTGCATGTTGGAAGACTCCCTTCCGCCGTTAAAATCGCGACCGCAGTACCGGGACTCTCGGATTGAGCAGGTTCATTTGGCATTGGCAATGGCCTCGATCAAATCCCGGCCGACCACGGACTCATACTCTTGGTACACCGGCTTGGCTAAAGCCTGGAATTCGCGGATGTCGTTCACTTCATTGAAGATCATCCCTTTGGCTTTCAGCTGTTTCACGGTGTCGTCGATCATGTCGGCCCACAGTTTGTTGTGGTACGGAACCATCTCTCGGGCCGCGTCCCGCAGGGCCTTCTTGATGTTGGCCGGGACCGAGTCGTAAACCTTTTTGCTCATGACCATGAAGTCCGGGATCGAGGTATGGCGGGTATAGGAGAAGTATTTGCATACTTCCTGCATATTGAAGCTGAGCACGGTCGGCTCGTTATTCTCCCAGCCGTCGATGACCTTCTGTTGCAGCGCCACGTACACTTCGTTCTGGCTCATCGGAACCGCGGCGGCGCCGAGGGCGTTGATGGAGTCCATCAGCGGTTTGCTCTGCATGACCCGGATCTTCAGGCCCTTGAGGTCGGCCGGGGTTTTGATGGGTTTCTGGGCGGTGATGTTCCGGAAACCGGCGTCTAGAAACGCCAAGCCTTTAAAACCGTTCTTTTCGAGATCGGCCATTAAGCGGGCGCCAATCTTGCCGTTCAATACCTTGTGCTGGTGCTCCAGATCCCGCCAGATGAACGGCAGACTGACTGCCTGCATGCTGGGGGAGAATTGTCCCAACGGACCCGAGGAGACTTTGGCCAATTCGATGCTCCCCAATTTCACGGCTTGCAGATAATCATTCTCTCCGCCCAGCTGTCCGGCGGGATACAGGGTGATCTTCACCGCCCCTTTGGACTTCTCCGCCACTTTGCCGGCGAAGAAAACCAGCGATTGATGGACCGGGTGCGTATCGGGGAGTACCGATGCCAGCTTCCAGGCGTATTTCGGAGCGGCAAACCCCGGGACGGACGCGACGGCAAGGAGCGCGACGATCAAAACCAGGCACGTTACGGTGAATACTCTCTTCACAGCTTGTTCCCCCTTTGTTTTTTTGGATAGAGAAGACGGTGCCGGGATAAAACTTACCCATTCAACAATATTCAGCGATGTATCGATTTCAGACTCATTCTTACCAAGAATTGCAGCAATTTTTGAACCGGCTCCCGCCGGCCCCGTATCGCTAGTCGCAACGGCTGTACGTTGGAGCCACGGCCATGAAAAAATATGCCGGAGGTCAAAACGTCTCATTTCCGGCATCAATAGAAAACCCCGCTTCGTGGATGATTGCAACATCATCCGAGCGAAGCGGGGTTTGATTGAGATTGCGAGTCAAGTTTCAGAAACGATGATTCAACGGGTTCCGCGAGTCCGCGGCAGGGGAGGCGGCGGTTGCCAAAGCGAGGCGTCAGGCGATGCGGATCCGAACCTCGCGCCCCATCGCTTGCGTGCCCACCCGGGTCATTCCCTCGGTCATCAGGTCAGGGGTCCGGAATCCGTCATCCAGCACCTGGGCTACCGCGGCCTCGATGGCGCGGGCGCCTTCCTCCAGGCCGAAGCTGTGGCGGAGCATCATGGCTGCGCTGAGGATAGTGGCGAGCGGATTGGCCAGATCCTTGCCGGCGATATCCGGAGCGGAGCCATGAGACGGCTCATAGAGCGCCACCTTGCCGCCAAGACTGGCCGAGGGGAGCATCCCCAGGGATCCGGCGAGCATCGAAGCCTGGTCGGACAGGATGTCGCCGAAGGTGTTCTCGGTGACGATCACGTCGAACTGGCCGGGCCAGCGCACCAGCTGCATGGCGCAGTTGTCCACGTACATGTGGGAGAGGTCCACTTCCGGATATTCGGGCGCCAGCCGGACCATGGTCTCGCGCCAGAGCCGCGAACTCTCCAGCACATTGGCTTTGTCCACCGAGACCAGCTTGCCCCGGCGCGCCCGGGCGGCGCTAAAAGCCAGCCGGCCGATGCGTTCGATCTCCGGAGTGCTATAGACCAGGGTATCCAGGGCCTGCTCGGAGCCGTCGGCCAAACGTTCGCGCTTTTTGGGGCCGAAATAAAGGCCGCCGGTCAACTCGCGCAGGATCAAGATATTGATGCCTTGGACCGCCTCCGGCTTGAGCGTGGAAGCGCCGATTAAGGGATCATAGACCTTGACCGGCCGGAGGTTGGCAAAGAGCCCGAGCTCCTTGCGGAGCGGCAAGAGCGCGGCCCGTTCCGGCCGGAGCTCCGGCGGCAGTTGATCCATCTTGGGACTGCCCACCGCGCCTAGGAGGACCGCCTCGGAGTTCCGGCACAATTCCAGAGTGGCTGGGGGAAGGGGATGGCCGTACTTCTCGTAGGCATCCTCGCTCACCAGTCCGGTCCGGAATTCCAGTGAATAATGATATTTGGCGGCGACGGTCTCCAATACGGCGACGGCTTCGGGAACGATCTCCCGGCCGATGCCGTCGCCGGCTAAAACAGCGATCTGATGCATCGCGCTTCTCCTTTCTTAGCCTTGACGGCTGGTCAGGCGCTCCCGGACGTACTCGATGAGGCCGCCGGCGCGGATCAGTTCCTGCATGAAGGATGGGAACGGAGCGGCCTGAAAACTCTGGCCGCTGGTCTGATCGGTAATCCGGCCGGTCGCCAGGTCGACCTCGATCGTATGGCCCTCGGCAATGGCCGCGCTGGCCTCGGGCGACTCCAGGATCGGCAGGCCGATGTTGATGGCGTTCCGGTAAAAGATCCGGGCGAAGGAAGCAGCGATGACGCACGAGACCCCGGCGGCCTTGATGGCCAGCGGCGCGTGCTCGCGCGAGCTGCCGCAACCGAAGTTCTTGCCGCCGACGATCAGTTCGCCGGCCCGGACTTTTTTGGCGAAGCCGGGATCGGCGTCCTCCATGCAGTGGGCGGCCAGCTCCTGCGGGTCGCTGGTGTTGAGATAACGGGCCGGGATGATCAGGTCCGTATCGACGTCATTCCCGAATTTCCAGGCCTTGCCTTGCAAGAATGCGTTCATTTTACTCCAACCTCCTCGGGTCCGGCGATCCGGCCGGCAATGGCCGACGCGGCGGCTACCGCCGGTCCGGCTAGATAAACTTCGCTTTCGGGATGGCCCATCCGGCCGACGAAATTGCGGTTGGTGGTGGCGACGGCCCGTTCACCCTTGGCCAGGATCCCCATATGGCCGCCGAGGCAGGGACCGCAGGTGGGAGTGGAGACTACCGCGCCGGCTTCCACAAAGATATCGAAAAGCCCTTCGTGCATCGCCTGGCGCCAGATGGCCTGGGTGCCGGGGATGACGATCAGGCGGACATTGGAATTGACCTTACGGCCCTTGAGGACCTCGGCCGCCTCGCGCAGGTCCTCGATCCGGCCGTTGGTGCAGGAACCGATGATGGACTGGTCAATGGCGACGCTGCCGCATTGCGAGAGCGGCCGGGCGTTCTCCGGCAGGTGGGGGAAGGAGACTTGCGGTTCCAGCCGGGAGACGTCCCATTCGTAGACTTTGCTGTAATGCGCGTCAGGGTCGCTGGCGTAGATGGTATAGGGCCGTTTGGCGCGCGGCTTGATGTAGTCGAGCGTGGCTTGGTCCACCGCGAAGATGCCGTTTTTGCCGCCGGCCTCGATGGCCATGTTGGCCATGGTCAGCCGGCCTTCCATGGACAGCGCGTCGATGGTGTCGCCGGTGAACTCCATCGACTGGTACAGCGCGCCGTCGACGCCGATCTTGCCGATGGTGAAGAGAATGAGGTCCTTGCCCCCGACCCAGCGGGGCAGCTTGCCATGGTAAATGAATTTGATGCTCTCGGGGACTTTGAACCAGACCTCGCCCAGCGCCATTGCCGCCGCCATATCGGTGCTGCCGACGCCGGTAGAGAAGGCGCCGACCGCGCCATAGGTACAGGTGTGGGAATCGGCCCCGATGATCAGATCGCCGGGCAGTGTCAAGCCTTGCTCGGGGAGGAGACAGTGCTCGATGCCCATCTGGCCGACCTCGAAATAATTGACGATCCCGTGCCGGTGGGCGAAATCCCGCACCTGTTTGGCCTGCTCGGCCGATTTGATATCCTTGTTGGGAGTGAAATGGTCGGGCACCAGCGCTACTTTATTCCGGTCGAAAACCCGGTCGACGCCGATCTTTTCAAACTCGCGGATCGCCATGGGGGATGTGATATCGTTGCCGAGGACCAGATCGACCTCAGCCTGGATCAGTTCCCCGGGAACCACGGCTTCCTTGCCGGCGTGGGCGGCCAGGATCTTTTCGCTAATTGTCATTCCCATCGGAATCACCTCGTTTTATTTTCGATTATGCCGCAGTCCATTTCCTGCGGTATATTGGAGCAAGTATTGCCGGCCTCATGGCGCCGGTTTGATCCCGGTCGCCAGAAACATCGGGATCTCCACGGTTTGGCCGGCTTTATTGGCGGTCCGGCAGTGGCAGTTCAGCGCGCTCACCTGAACTTCGCCAAACCCGGCGGCTTCCAGCCACTGCCGGATCTCGGCTGCGTCGAACCCCAGCCAGACGTCGAACTTCTCCTGCTTTAGCCATTGATGATGATGGGCTTGGGCATCGCTGATCACCACCCGGCCGCCGGGTTTCAGGACCCGGAACATCTCCTTGATGGCGAGCGACGGCTCAAGCAGGTGATGCAGGAGAAGGTTGGCGAATACCTGGTCCTGGCTGGCGTCGGCCAGCGGCAGATCGTGGGCGTCTCCCTCCAGCAACGCTACGTTGTCGAGCCCCGCCTGATTCAGCTCATATCCGGCCACTTCCAGCATGGCGGTGGAGAGGTCGACCGCGGTGACTTTTTCGGCGAACCGGGCCAGGTGCTTGGCGAGGTAGCCGGTGCCGGTGCCGAGATCGGCGACCTGGGAACCGGGAGCCGGCGGAAAAGCGTCGACGACCATCTCCCGCAACGCTCCGTCGTAGCTGCCCTTGCGCATCTCGTCATAGACCGGCGCCACTTTGCTGAAATAAGCCTTTCCTTCATCTTCGACCGCAGCGTAATCCCGTGAGTTTCCCTGAGCGACCCAGTTCAGCAGGGCGGTTCTGGAGAAACGCCATTCCCGTCCGACCTTGCGAGCCGGGACATTCTCCTCCCGCAACATCTTGAGGAATGTTTTGGTGCTGACTTGAAAAAGCTGGCTTGCTTCTTCCAAGGTAAGAACATCTTTCATTGGTTCCGGAGTCTCGGTTCCGGTCATCGGGAAACCCTCCTGTTCACCCTCATTATAAGACATTATTTACCGATATTCAAGCGATATTTTCCCTTACATTCTTTTATCTTCTATTAAATTCCGAATCGAATCCGTAGCATGGACTGGAGAGGAAGACCCCTGATAAATCACGAGGCGCGTTCGAAAACTGTTACGATACTGGCGGCGGTGTTTTTTATGGGCGGAAGATTAATTTTCTGGCGGATATACTTGAAAAATGAGCTCAGGAATGTTACATTAGTATTGTATATTACACAGATATTACACTGAAATAATAAAAACTGGATCTTAATTAGAAGACTTAACGAAAAGAAATTTTTGGTCCAGGAGCAAACGAATTTAAAGACCAGCTTGAAGTATTTTTGTGGAAACTTTCTTAATTTTATGAATTAAGTAATGCGGATGGACTTCTAAATCAGGGCGGTTTCAACGGTTGTAAACAAAGGATTATTTTATTAATTAGGCAGTTCTCTCATCCCGCGAGGAAATATGTCGCGAAACTGTTTGTCTAAAATATTTGGTACGACCTATTTATAGTAGTAAAGAACCGGCAAGAAAGCGCGAAAGGTGGTGGGGTGCCTGCTCTTAGGCGATTGAATTGGGCGGTTTGAGAATGGCAGTATTCTTTTAAGGAGGATTGGCATGTTGAAAAAATCGGCTTCGAGAATCTTCATTGCAATTTTAATGTTTTCAGTGGTGTTTACAATGCTTGGCGCCCCGGCCAGCGGGGAAAACGTGGTGACCATCAAGTATTGGCAGTATTTCTTCGAGACCAAGGTAAACCTCATGGATAAACTGATTAAAGACTTCGAGGCGAAGAACCCCGATATCAAAGTCGTTCAGCAACACTTCCCGTACGACTCGTACGAGCAAAAATTGTTGACTTCCATGGCGACGGGAACTGGCCCGGACATTATTAATATCTATTATGGCTGGGTGCCGAAATACGTAAAGGCAAAAGTGTTGCAGCCGCTTCCCGCGAAATATTTCCCCGTCGGGAAAGTGGAAAAAGAGTTTGCCCCGATGATTAAGGTCAATAAATTCAAGGGCAAGTATTATTCCATTCCCACCGCTGTCAGAACGCTGGGACTCTTCTGGAACAAGGATATTTTTAAAGCCAACGGGCTCGATCCCGAAAAGCCCCCCAAAGACCTGGATGAGCTGTTGGCGATGGCTCAAAAATGCACCAAGCGGACCAACGGGAAACTGGAGATCGAGGGCTTGACCTTTCAACCCACCGGCCAGCTTCACTGCTGGTTCCGGCCGGTGCTGCTGGAGCAGTTTGGCCAGAAACCTTTGAGCAAAGATAACAAGAAAGTGCTCTGGAATGCTTCGTCCAAGGGATACAAAGCCTTTGAATTCCTGGTCGACTTGGCCCGGAAATACAAAGTCGGGGAAAATAACTTCTTTACCGACGACTCCACCGCTTTTATCAACGGCAAAGCCGCGTTACATATCGACGGTTCCTACCGCTTGAGCGCCATTGCCAAACAGGCGCCGGACCTCAATTATGGAGTCGCTCCGCTGCCGTCCTATAACAAAATCCAGAAATCCTTCGGCTCTTTCTGGACCAATGGTATTACCCGGAACGCCACGGGTAAGCGTTTGGAAGCTTCGGCGCGGTTCTTGCAGTACCTGACCTCGGCGCCGGTGATGAAAGAGTGGACCCAGCAGATTGGCGAGATTGGCGCCAGGATGGAAATCGCCAACGATCCGGACTTGCTGAAGGACAAGAAATTGGCTCCCTTTATTCAACAGCTGCCGACCGCGACCTCTTATTTCTATGTCGACGAAGCGGCCGACCGCAAAGCGATCTGCGATGCCATCGACCAAGTGCTCTTGAACAACGTCGAACCGAAAAAGGCATTGGACGAGGCCACCAAAAAGGTGCAAAAGCTGTTGGACGATTACTGGAAAACCAACTAATCCTCATTATTTTAGGAAGCGCGCAGGGATGAAACGAACAAGGAGAATGAGAATTCATTCTCCTTGTTTTAGAAGCCAAGTGATAAATTCTTTCGAAGCGGAAATTGCCATGCAAAAAGATTAAAAACGACTTTATCACTGGCTTTCACGCAATTGCTGTGACCCCCGGCTTTTTTAGCGGGTTAATCACAGCTCGTTTAAGAAGGAGGAAACGGAATGAAGCTTTCGATCAAAGGCAAACAGGCGATGTGGGCTTATATTTTTATTGCCGCTCCGTTGCTGTTTTTTCTTTGCATCCGAATTGCGCCAACGCTCTATACATTCAACCTGAGTCTGCATCAGTGGAATGTTTTGTCCCCGGATAAACCGTTCGTCTTTTTGCAGAACTTTACGGACCTTTTCCAAGACGATGTATTCTGGACGGTGGCCCGCAATACCGCAGTTTATGTGATCGGAAGCGTTCCGGTGGGCCTTCTGATCAGCCTGATCATCGCCCTGATGTTGAACAGCATCAAGAAGGGCGAGTCTTTCTACCGGATGTTGGTATTCGTGCCGTACGTCACGCCGATCGTGGCCATCGCCTGGGTGTGGCGCTGGATGTTCATGAAACAAGGCGGAATTGTCAATCATGTGCTCGGCTTATTCGGCATCCCCCAGCAACCTTTTTTGGACAGCACCACCCAGGCCATTTTCGTGGTGATATCCAATATCGTCTGGCAGAACCTGGGGTTTTACACGGTCATTTTTTTAGCCGGTCTCAAGCAGATTTCCAAGACCTATTACGAAGCGGCCTCCATCGATGGCGCTTCGCCGTGGCAACAATTTAAGAAAATCACCATTCCCCTGCTCAATTCCACCCTGGTGTATCTGATTGTGATGGCGACGATTCAGACCTTGCAAGTTTTTACACAGGTATATAACATTACGGCCGGCGGCCAAGGCAACCCCGGCGGACCCTTGAATTCCACGCTGAGCATCGTGTTATACGTCTACCAGCTGGGATTCAAAAGCTACAATATGGGTTATGCCAGCGCGGTGACGGTGGTCCTGTTTGTGATTATCCTGTTGATTACCTTGTTGCAGCTGAAGTTCCTGACCAAGAAATACGACTCGTAAAGGGTGGATGGAAATGTCAAAACTTAAAACGTGCATACTCCATACGGTGTTGACCATCGGTGGATTGCTGATCATATTTCCGTTCCTATGGATGATCGCGACCTCGTTAAAGACCGGGATCGATATCTATAACTTATCGCTCATCCCGAAGAATCCGACCATCAAAAGCTATCTCCAGGTGCTGCAATCCACCAACTTTTTGATCTGGTTCAAAAACAGCCTGGTGGTTGCGGCCATTACCACGGCTTCGGTGCTGTTCTTTGACACGCTGGTGGGCTATACCTTCGCCAAATTGGATTTCAAGGGGAAAAACTTCCTGTTTGTCCTGGTGCTTTCGACCCTGATGATCCCCACCGAGATGCTGGTGATTCCGTGGTATGTCATGACCAATACCTTCGGCTGGGCCAACAGTTATTGGTCGCTGCTCTTTCCCGGCTTAACGTCGGCTTTCGGAATCTTCCTCATGAAACAGTTCTTCGAAGCGGTGCCCAACGATCTGCTGGAAGCGGGCCGCATCGACGGGCTCAATGAATTCGGCATCTTCCTCCGGGCGGCGGTGCCGCTGATCAAGCCGGCCCTGGCGGCGCTGGGGATTTTCACGTTCCTGGGCAACTGGAATGCTTTTTTGTGGCCGGTGATCGTGGTCGACCAACCGGAACTGTATACCCTGCCGGTGGGCTTGGCGCAATTCTCCGGCGAATCCTATAACCAATGGGACCTGGTGATGACCGGGGCCAGTATCGCCACGATCCCGGTGTTAATCATCTTTTTCATCTTCCAGCGCCAGATTATCGAAGGGATTCATCTGACCGGCATCAAAGAGTGAGGAGTGAGGGGCATGAATTTCAAAATCATCGATTCCCATGCTCATTTTCAAGTGGCGGAATATGAGATTGTCGGTACCAAGGAGAATTATGTCCGGCGGTACGGCATTGAAAAGTGGCAAAAGCTTCAACAAATGAACGAGTATCAGAAACGCCGCTGGAAGCAGGCGTGGCAATTCCCCGACCCCGAGCCGCCGTCGGAAGATTACCGGGAAACGGCGAAACGCTGGGTCGCGGAGATGGATCGCCGCGGCATCGAGCGGATGGTCTTTGTAACCGGCGGGGGCAATGAAATCCTGAGCCGGATCGTTCAATTGCATCCGGAGCGGATGATCGGCTATGCGCACCATCATCCGTTTGCGCCGGACGCCGCCGCCAAGCTGGCGGAGGCCGTCACCGACCTGGGGTTGAAAGGCTATAAGATTCTGGCCCCGGACCTTCCGGGCCGCATCGATGACGAAGCCCTATATCCCGTCTGGGAGGTGGCGGAGCGGCACCGGATCCCGGTGCTGATTCATTTCGGGATCCTCGGCGCGGCGGGCGGCATCGCCAATCATTGCAACATCAATCCGATGATCCTGCACGACGTGGCCAGGGCCTATCCGGATATTCCCTTCATCGTCCCCCATTTCGGCTGCGGCCATCCTGAGGACCTGTTGCAACTGGCCTGGGTCTGTCCGAACGTGTATGTGGACACTTCGGGGAGCAACCAGTGGACGCGCTGGATGCCCTATCCTTTGACGGTGCGGGATTTATTCAAGAAATACTATGAAACGGTGGGCCCGGAGCGGATCCTCTTCGGCACCGACTCCGAATGGTTCCCCAGGGGTTTTGTCCAACGGTACCTGGACGAACAGCTGCGCGACTGCGTCGAGCTGGGGATGAAAGAGAATGAAATCAAGGCGATCTTCCGGGACAATATCGCCCGGCTGTTGCAAATGGAGTGATCGGAAGCCATGGATATCAAACCGCTCTTGGACCGGGAGATCAAACTGACCATGGGTTGCACCGACCCGGGCACGGTGGCTTACGCCGCGGCGCAAGCCGCCTCGCTCCTGCCTGGCGAGCTCGCGGCCATCCGGGTCCGGTTGAGTCCCAACCTGTATAAGAATGCCCTCTATGTCGGCATCCCCATCCTGAAACAACGCGGCATCGAACATGCCGCGCTCCTGGGGGCGTTGATCAAGCGGCCGGAAAAGAAGCTGGAAGTCCTGAGCCTGATCGACGAGACGGTTCTGCGGCAATTCGCGCTCGCCAAGGAACGGCTGGAAATTTCAGTGGATTACCAGGAGTTCGCCGATCCGCTCTATCTGGAAGTGGAATGCCGGAGCGCCGGGCATTGCGTGAAAGTGGTCATCCAGGGCGACTACGACCGCATCACGCAGATCGTTTGCGATCAGGAGCTGCTCCATACAGCCGCTGCGGCGGCTCTGCCTCAGGACGCTCCGGCCGGCGTCAGCTGGGGGGAACTTTATCATAGCGCCTTGCATGGCGGGCTGGAGGAACTGAAGGAACTGGGCGAGTACGAAGCCATCAACCGGCGGGCCGCCTTTCACGGCGCGGCCGGGGCGGAGCTCTGCCCCGCGGCGGACCGGGATATCCACGCAATGGCCGGGGTCTGCCGGGAGTATGTCTTCCGCGCCAGCCGAATGAGGATGAGCGGCGAGCCCTTTCAGATCGCCAGCGTCGCGGGCAGCGGTAACCTGGGGATCGCCAGCATGCTTTCGGTGGCGGGGCTCTGCGATTGCCTGGACGCGGCGCCGGAGCGGCGGCTCCGGGCGCTGGCGCTCTCGGTGCTGACGGCCATCTATATCAAGAGCTTCATGGACCGCACCACGGTGATGTGCGGCACCGCCATGGCCGGCGCGGCCGGAGCGGGCGCCGCGGCTGCCTATCTCTTCGGCGGCGACCGCAGCGCCGTCGAGCGAGCCATCGATACTGCGCTGGGGACTTTGACCGGGATCCTCTGCGACGGAGCCAAGGAGAGCTGCGCCTTCAAAGTCAGCATGGCGGCGGCCAATGGCGTGGTGGACGGATACATGGCCGTGCGGGAGAGATACATCCGCGGCGCCAGCGGCATGATTACGGCGGATATCGACCGGACCATCCGGAATATCGGCCGGATCAACAATGAATGCATGAAGGAAGTCAACCACTCGATTCTCAAGATCATTCAGAACCGCTATTAGAAGCCAGGTGATAAAGTCTCTTTCAAATAATTCCTTTTGCCAAAGGATTTTAAGACGACTTTATCCCGTGCTTCTCTGAGCTTTTGTATTCAACCCGACCTTCGGACGGGGTTTATCACAACGCTTTGAACAACCGTCAAGCAGTCCTGCTTCACGGCAGCTTACAAAAGAGGGATGATACGATGTATACCAAAGAATATGTGGAAGCGACCGACGGCGTCCGGTTTCCGGGAAAGTCATTTCAAGACGCGATCCTGGAGCCCGTCTTCGATGTGCAGAAGCAATACCTGTACCGGCCGTTCATCAAGATCAGCAAGGCGCACCTGGTCATGCTCCAGGAGCAGCAGATCATCACCCCCGACGAGGCCCGGGCGATCATGCAGGGGCTGCTCGAGGTGGAGACAATCGACTTCGAAAGCCGTAGGTACGACCCTTCCTATGAAGACATGTTCTTTATGGTGGAGAACGCCTTGGCCGATAAAGTCGGCATCGATCTGGCCGGCAGGATGCATATCGCCCGCAGCCGGAATGACCTGGACATCTGCGAATTCCGCATGGTGCTGCGGGAGAAGGTTTTGGAGATCATCGGCCTTTTGAATACCTTCCGGGAAGTGCTGTTGAATCTGGCGGCCGAAAACATCGATACGGTGATGCCGGCCTATACCCACACCCAGCCCGCCCAGCCCAGCACCCTGGCCCACTACCTGCTGGCCTTTCACGACTCCATCGCCAGGGACTGCGGGCGGTTGATGAACGCCTACCATACCATCAACCACAGCCCGATCGGCGCGGCCGCCATTACCACCACCGGTTTTCCGATCAATCGCGAGAGAATGGGGGAACTGCTGGGATTTGACGGCCTGGTGGAGAACTCCTACGACTGCATCGCCGGCTGCGACTACCTGACCGAATGCGCCTCGGCCCTGATGATCTGCAACACTAATCTTTCCAAGTTCATGAAGGATGTGCTGGATTTCTGCACCCGGGAGTTCAACGCCTTTTACCTGAGCGCGCCGTATGTCCAGATCAGCAGCATTATGCCGCAGAAACGGAATCCCTCGTCGCTGGAGCATACCCGGCCGATGATCAGCAAGGCCATCGCCGAGGCCAATGCGGTATTCACGGTCCTGCATAATACCCCGTTCGGCGACATCGTCGACACCGAGGAGCAGCTTCAGCCCCATCTCTACGACTCGATCGAGTATACCGCCCGGGTGTTGAAGGTCGTCTGCGCGGTGCTGGTGACCCTGAAGGTGAATAAGAAAGTCCTTTTCGACCGCGCCCACGAGGGGTTCATCACCGCCACCGAGCTCTGTGATACGCTGGTGCGGGAGAAGGGCTTGTCGTTCCGGCTGAGCCACAAGGTGACCAGCGCCCTGGTCCGGCAGTTGATCGACCGCCGGATGGCCATCGCCGACATCACCACCGAGCTGATCGATGCGATCGCCGCCGATACCATCGGCCAGCGGCTCGGGATCTCCGACCAGATCATCCGGGCCGCCCTGGATCCCGTGCATTTCGTGGCGATCCGCACCGTCACCGGCGGCCCGGCGCCGGGCGAGGTCCGGCGGATGCTCGCCAAGCGGAACGCGGCGCTGGAAACGGAACGGGCGGCATGCGAAGACTGCCGCGCCCGGCTGCGGACGGCCGACGCCGCCCTGGCGGACGCCATCGCCGCGCTGCTGAAATAAGCGGCGCCCCGGCGAATCCCGTTTTCCACCCGGGATGTATGGATGGATGATCGCGAAACACCTTTTCCCTGTCGAAGAGGTGTTTTTTTCATAATCCGGGCCGGAAGGGCGCACCATGTTTGCGAAGGCCGCGCTATGCGATGAGGGGCGGCCTACAGTGTTCAACAAAATTCAATTTGAAAATATTTTTCAGCGAAAATATAATTGGAGTGAAATATATATGTTGCAATAAGTTTTTGTACATCCAAAATCATTGCAACATATTTCCTTGATTCATAAGTTGAAATAAATACCGTAAAATTCCCTTTCCCAGCCATGCTTCACGGATGGAAAAGCTTACTCAAATATTTAATTCAACCTATCCCGGCGAAGCCGGAACCAAAAAGAATGGGGAGTTCAATGTAGCGATGAAGTAAGCCCAAAAATGACCTCTCCCCGCTCCCCTCCCCGGCGCAGTAAATTTGAGGGCTCATTCGACGGGGAGGGGTCAATCGCTTGAAACCAGGGCCAATGTTTATGCAAAAAAGTAAGTCTTTACGCGAATCAACTACGGAAAATTTGGCCGGAGAGAAAACCCCCAAATCGGCAATAATTTGTGGCAATCCACCCCTCCCCGTCGAGTCTACCATCAGAAATAGCTTCGCCGGGGAGGGGATCGGGGGAGAGGTCAGTTTTTAGACAATCAGCGCGGCAAGGATCAGTTTGATTCTAAAAACGTCTCTGTATAACCTTATTACGCATGAGTTTGCAAGATCACTTTAAAATATTCTTCGCAAATTGAACGCAATTTCATTCGTTAGATGGCTTATATAGCGCATCAAAAACGCCGGCTTATCGGCCGGGTTTATCACATCTTTGAGGAGGAGAGAATGAAATACTCATTACTGGCCATGGATTTGGATGGGACTTTGCTGAATACCCGGAACGAGATCTCCGCCGCCAACATCGCGGCGATCCAGGAGTTCCGGCGGCGCGGCGGGAAGGCGGTCATCTGCAGCGGGCGTTCGCCCTTGTCGACCCGTTGGATCGCGGCCACCGTCGGCCTGACGGAACCGATCATCGCCTACAATGGCGCCATCATCCTGGAAGCGGATGGCCGGGTCCTCGAACGGACCGCGCTCGCGACTGACACCATCCTGTTGCTGCTGGAGCAATGCCGGTCGCGCGACCTTTACATCCAGCTGTACGAGGGAGACGCGCTGCTGATTCCAGAGCGGAACCAGGCCAACGCGCGCTGGGTCGAGAACAACATTCCCGCCCTGGCGGAGTCCGGCGCCGATCCCGGACTGCGCGAGGCCTACCGCCGCAGTTGCAGCGTGCAACTGGTGGGCGATCTGGCGGAGTATGTCCGGACCCGGCGGCCGAAGATCGCCAAGGTCGCCATCTTCGAGCGCGGCGGCGGTTCGCTGGAGGCTTTCGCCCGGGAGTTGGAGCCCCAAAGCGCCCAGTTTGAGATCAGCAGCAGCCTGAACTTTCGGAATCTGGAGATCGCGCCGGCCGGGATCAGCAAGGCCACGTCGCTGCTGCGGCTGGCCGGGCGGCTGGGGATTCCGGTCGGGCAAGTGGCGGCCATCGGCGACAATTATAATGATCTGGGGATGCTGGGAGCGGCCGGACTGGGGATCGCCATGGGCAACGCGCCGGAGCCGGTGCGGGCGGCGGCGGGCGCGGTCACCGCGACCAACGATGACGACGGCTTGGCCCTGGCGATCCGTACCTTATTGATGGAAGATTGAAATAATATTTTAATTATAATTAAAATATATTGAATTATTATTTTAAACATCCTATAATAGAGTCATAATGATGGTAGCTTTACTGATAATAAGCGAAAGATAGGACAGGAAATGGAACATTATCTGACATCTTTGACGACCGAATCACGCAATGAACGTTCCCGGCATATCGACGCGGCCAGTTCCCGCGATATTCTGCGGATCATGAACGAAGAGGACCAAAAAGTGGCCCTGGCGGTGCAGCAGGCCCTCCCCGCCGTGGAAACGGCGCTGGAATTCGCCTATGCCTCGTTGCGGGACGGCGGCCGTCTCATTTATATTGGAGCCGGGACCAGCGGCCGGCTGGGAGTCCTGGACGCGGTGGAATGCCCGCCGACCTTCAGTACCGACCCCGGCCAAGTGATCGGCCTGATGGCCGGCGGCGCCAATGCCTTCGTCAAGGCGGTCGAAGGCGCCGAGGACCAGCCGGAGCGGGGCGAGGAGGATCTGAAAGCCATCGGGCTCGGCGCCCGGGACACGGTGGTCGGCATCGCCGCCAGCGGCCGGACGCCCTATGTCATCGGAGCGCTACAATACGCACGCCGGATCGGGGCCAAGACCGTCGCGCTCTCCTGCAATGCGGACGCCCTGATCAGCCGGGAGGCCGATTGCGCCATCGAAGTGATCGTGGGGCCGGAGGTGCTGACCGGATCGACCCGGCTGAAGGCGGCCACCGCCCACAAGATGATCCTGAACATGCTCTCCACCGGGGCCATGATCCGGCTGGGCAAGGCCTATGAGAACCTGATGGTGGACGTCCATGTCAGCAACTATAAGCTCAGGGAGCGGGCCATCCGGATCATCCGCCAAGTGACGGGCCGGACTGACGAAGCGGCCCGGGAGGCGCTGGCGGCGGCCGGAAATCAGGTCAAGACGGCCATCGTCATGCTGGAGGCCGGGGTTGCGGCGGATGAAGCCGATGAACGCTTGCGGCGGGCGGGCGGCCGGGTGCGCGAAGCGATCGCGCCGGCCGGCGCCGGATCGAACGAAGGGTAGGGGAAGAGCATGGCCAGCGGCGGAATGAGAATGATCGAAAACATGTTGGCGCAGCTTCCGGCCTCGGAACGCAAGATCGCCGAATATATCCTGGAACATCCCAGGGATGTGGTCAACGGAACCGTGAGCGAGCTGGGGAGCCGGGCCGGCACCAGCGGCGCGGCAGTGATCCGGCTCTGCAAATCCCTGGGGCTCCAGGGCTATCAGGATCTGAAGGTCCGCATCGCGGCCGATCTGGCCAAACCGGCCGAACCGGGCTACCGCGACATCGAGCCCGGCGAGTCCTTCGAGGCCATCGTCCAGAAGACCACCAGCAACAGCATTCAGAGCCTGCGCGATTCGGCGGAGATCATCAACTACGAGACGCTGCGGCAGGCGGTCGACGCCATGCTGCGCGCCGACAACGTTCATTTCTTCGGGATCGGCGCTTCCCACATCATCGCCATGGACGCCCAGCAGAAACTGCTCCGGATCAACAAGGGGGCCACGGCCTTCACCGACGCCCATCTGGTGGCGTCGCTGATCGTCAACGCCAAGCCCGACGATCTGTTCTTTTGCATCTCCAACTCCGGCGAGACCCCGGAGGTCATCAAAGCGCTCTCCCTGGCCAGGGAGAGCGGGGTCAAGACCATCAGCCTGACCCGGTACGGCCAGTCCAGCGTGGCCGCGTTGGCGGATATCCGGCTCTATACCTCGTCCTATTCGACGGAAGCGCCCTTCCGCAGCGCCGCGACATCCTCCCGCCTGGCCCAGCTGTTCATGATCGACATCCTGTTTCTGAGCATGGCCACGGCGCAGTATGAGAAGACCGTCGGCTATATCGATAAAACCCGCGAAGCCATTCAATTTTTAAAGCGATAGTCCCAAATCAAGCGGAATTACCGGGTTCACCGGCATTATCCATATTATGAAGGAGGAGCAGATTGAAATGGCTGGAGAAGATCGAGTGCTTGCCCAAGAGATCTTGGAGCTATTGGGAGGGGCCGCCAATGTCGAGTCGTACGCCCAATGCATGACCCGGCTGCGCGTCACGCCGCGCGACGAGTCCCGGGTGGACCGGGCGGGCCTGAAAAAGCTGGACGGCGTGATGGGCCTGGTGGAGGAGGAGACCCTGCAGATTATCCTGGGGCCCGGAAAGGTGAATAAGGTGGCGGACGAGTTCGGAAAGCTGCTGGCCGGAGCGGGCGAGATCAGCCTGGAGGAACGGGCCGCCCTCAAACGGACGGAGCTGAAGCAGAAGAACGCCACGCCCTTCAAGCTCTTCTTGCGGCGGATCGCCAGCATCTTCATTCCGCTCATTCCGGCGCTGGTCGGTTCGGGCCTGATCATGGGCATCACCAAATTCGTCGTCCAGGCCGGATGGTTGAAGGCCGATTCCCAGCTGGCGCTGGTCCTCTCGGCCATCGGCGGCGGGCTCTTCGCCTATCTCGGCATTCTGGTCGGGATCAACGCGGCCAAGGAGTTCGGCGGTTCGCCGGCCCTGGGCGGCCTGGCCGGGATCCTGCTCATCAATCCGCAGATCGCCGGGATCAGCCTGTTCGGCGCGAACCTGGTGCCGGGACGGGGCGGCCTGATCGGCGTGCTTTTCGCGGCCATCTTCATCGCCCTGGTCGAAAAACGGGTGCGCCGCTTCGTGCCGCAGGCGCTGGACATCATCGTCACGCCCACGGTCTCGCTACTGATTACCGGAATCGTAACCTATATCGTCTTTATGCCCCTGGGCGGCCTGATCTCCGACGGCATCACCAAGGGACTGGTGGGAATCCTCCATCTGGGCGGCGTGGCCGCGGGCTTCATCCTCGGCGCCACCTTCCTGCCGCTGGTCGTGACCGGGCTGCATCAGGGCCTGACCCCGGTCCATCTGGAACTCATCAATTCGCTGGGCAACGACCCGCTGCTGCCGATCCTGGCGATGGGCGGCGCGGGACAGGTGGGCGCGGCCTTCGCCATCTACTTCAAGACCCGGAAGCCGCGGCTGAAACGGGCCATCGGCGGCGCGCTGCCCTCGGGGATGCTGGGCATCGGCGAGCCGCTGATCTTCGGCGTCACCCTGCCGCTGGGCCGGCCATTCCTCACGGCCTGTCTGGGCGCTGGAGTGGGCGCCGCCTTTCAGGCTTATTTCAAAGTTTCGACCATCGCCATCGGCATCTCCGGCCTGCCGCTGTCCTTCCTGGTCAGCGCCGGCCAGGTCTTCCTGTATCTGGCCGGACTGTTCCTGGCCTATCTCGCCGGGTTCATCTTCACCTACTTTTTCGGGTTCAACGATGAGCTGGCGGGTGAGTTCGATTGATCGGCGTCTCCTTTTACCTGAATGACCCCCTGGCCGAGCAGCGGCTGGCCGCGGCCGGGGCGCTGGGGGTGCGGCGGGCCTTCACCTCGCTGCACATCCCGGAGGAATCGGGCGACTTGGCGGGCCGCGCCCGGCACCTGCTGCAACTTGCCCGGGAGCTGTGGATCGATGTCTACGCCGACGTCTCCTACCGAACCCCGGCCCATCTGGGGATCGACGGTTTCGGGGATCTGGCGGCGCTGGGCGTGGCCGGGCTGCGGCTGGACGATTTCTTCGAACGGTCGGACATCATCGGGCTGGCGCGGCAATTCAAGATCGCCCTCAACGCCAGCATCCTGCTGGAACGGGAATTGGATGAGCTGCTGGCGGCGGGGCTGCCCGCCGGCCAGCTCATCGCCTGGCACAACTTTTACCCGCGCCGCGAGACCGGGCTGGATGAGGGCTTCTTCCGGAGCCAGAACGAGCTTTTCCACAGGCGCGGGATCCCGGTCAGCGCCTACGTGCCGGGCGGCGGCGCGAAGCGCGGCCCGCTTTTTGAAGGATTGCCGACGCTGGAGAAGCACCGGGAGGGGGAGCCGTTCCCGGCCGCGCTGGAGCTCCTGGCCGCCGGGGCGGACGATGTTTACATCGGCGATCCCGATCCCGGCCCGGGCCTCCTCGAACGGCTGGTTCAATGGCATCAGCTGGGCATCGCCCGGCTGCGCGTGGAGTCCGCCGTCTGGCCGCCGGGGGAGTATCCGCTCCGGCCCGACTGGGCCCGCGACGTGCTGCGGCTGATGAATACCCGCACCTCCGGGAGCGTCCCGCCGCAAAACACCGTGGCCCGGCCCCGGGGGACCCTCACCATGGACAATGACAACTACGGCCGCTACCGCGGCGAGGTGCAGATCACCCTGCGCGACCTGGCGGCCGACCGGCGGGTCAACGTGATCGGCCGGATCATCGAAGCGGATCTGCCGCTGCTCGCCCGGATCCGTCCCGGTCAGCGATTGCTGCTGGAGAAGACGGAGGAGTAGCCGCGGCGGGATTACTTCATATTTCACTCTTGAGACTTTTTCTGGTCAGGGGTTCGATTCCCTTTAGGTCCACCAAACATGAAGTTAAAGGGGCTGTTGGAAATGAACTTGTATGTTCATTTTGCAACAGCCCCTTTTTGGTGACAATAAAAGATTGCAAAGGATAGGCATGGTCTATATTTAAATGAATAGACGCATAATATTGCTACAAAGCCACGCTTCACTGTCAAGTTCAGTGAGAGTAGCCTAACAGTCCTGACCGGGTACTCATTGACAACTCAAGGCGACGGGGAAAGCGGGACATTGTTAATCTATAAAAGGTGGAGTATTCAAAATGGTCGGAGTAGAAATTGACATGGTTATTACAGACAGCTTGAAAGCATTGGAATTATACGAAAAGGTATTTGATCTCCAACGTGTTGAGGTTACAAATTTTCCTAGAGGTGAAAATGAAGTCATTTTTACCCTATATGGAGTACGCTTTCATATGTTGGATGAAAACCCGAAATTCGGCTTAAAAGCGCCAATCCTGGATGAACCCCAATCGATTTGGTTTAACATCCTTGTTCCCGACATCAGGGAAACATTTTCAAAGGCGATCAGCGCGGGCTGTATCGAAATCCAACCTGTAACCGAACTGCCCGATTATGGAGTGTCAAATGCCATATTCAGAGACGCTTTTGGCTATCAATGGATGCTGCATCAAATGTATAAGGAAGTGAGTTTTGAAGAACGTACACGACTTTGGGAGGAAAAAAGGGATAATTAACAATTGGTGCATTATGAGCATAGCAAATTTGAAAGGAAAAGCATTATGAATCCAAAAATCTATGAATTTGAAGCGGAAATCAAAAAAGTACCCGATATTGATGGCGCATATATTGAAATCCCATTTGACGTGAAAGCGGAATTTGGCAAAGGGCGCGTTCCCGTACACGCCACCTTTGACGGAGAACATTATAATGGTAGTGTGGTGCGAATGGGAACACCTTGCCACATCATCGGCATTCGTAAAGATATCAGGGCAAAGATCGGGAAGCAGCCCGGAGACACGATAAAAGTCACTATCAGAGAAAGGGCAAAGTAGCATGAAAAACTATATTGCTCTCCTGCGAGGAATCAACGTAAGTGGCAATAATAAAATAATTATGTGACAGTTGAAGGAGGCGTTTCGACAAGCTGGTTTCACCGACGCGCAGACGTATATTAACAGTGGGAATGTCATTTTTTCGAGCAATGACAGCGAAGAGGCACTTCAAGCGGTATGTGAGGCGCTGATCTCGGAACAATTCGGATTAAGCATATCCGTTGCGATTATCTCTGCTGAAGAACTCTCAGATGCACTTGATCACGCACCGGAATGGTGGAATATACCGAACGGCGCAAAGCACAATGCCATCTTTGTGATACAGCCCGCCACTGCGGAGAATGTTTGCGCCGAGGTTGACGAAATCAAGCCGGAATATGAAAAGGTTGCCTATTATGGTAAGGTCATCTTTAGTCTGCGCCTATGGAGACCTTTTCACGAACAAGATGGTCGAAGGTTTCCGGCACAAAGACATACCAAAGTATAACCGTCAGGAACTCAACTACGGCGATCAAACTGGCGCAGCTTACCGCGTCCACACAAAATCAGGGGATTTGATCGGAGGAGAACAATATGGTTGGTGGATTTGCTAAAGAAGCTGACTAAAGGAACTGAGGCTATACACCAGGTCTTCCCCGGCAAGACAGGGCAGGGGCGAAGCAAGTGTGAACAGTACTCCGAGACTGAAAATGGGCGCGAGCTTTTTTCATTGAGATTATCCCCCGTGAGACAAATGCCTATTCATAATAATACCATAAATTGGCTCGGTTTTCTTCGCGGGGACCGCCAAACTCCGGCTACGAGGCTTCGCCGAACGCGCCAGTAGGACTCGTGCCGACTCCACTGCAACGTCCTGAGTTCATCACCTCAACCTACCTGCCTTAAGGCCATGTGCAACAAGGTTTCATTTGCGTTTGGAAGGCGGACGAGCCGCCGTTTCTGAAGCTTTCGAACGGAGTTTTCGGATAGTATATATTTGGGTAATTCGTATAAGATAAATATGACAATATTGTCATATGACATGGTTGTCACGTTAAGCGAGTTGTGTTATTATGTCTTTAAAAGGAGGTGATGGTGTGCCGAAAGATACTTTCCATAATTTAAGTGATGATAAGAAACGGAAAATTTTTGACGCCGCCGTACAGGAATTTTCAACCCGGCGGTTCAGCGAGGCATCCATCAACCAGATTGTGAAAGCCGCGGAAATACCCAGGGGAAGCTTCTATCAGTATTTTAGCGGTAAAGAGGACATCTTTTGTTATATGTTCGAAGAAATTCTAAAAGAAAAACGGGATGTTATTTGCCAGGTGGAAACCATAGACTCGGATGACGATGTTTTCGAAAACTGTATGCAAGCAACCAGAGCTTCCTTTGAATGGGGTCGTTTAAATCCGAAATACAGCCAGATAGGCATACTGATGGAGATAGACAACAGCGAATTCATTACCAAGCTCCGGGCCGCGTCGTTCGAAGGTTTGCGAAAAATGATCGAGCGTGATAAAGAACGCGGTCGCATAAAACCGGAAATCGATTCCGACCTGGTCGCGGATATGATTTATGCCCTGATTTGGAAGCAGTATTCCCTGGTCGGATTGGACGGGGACATGTTTTTCAAAAAAGTCAGCGATGGCTTCGCCATAATCAAGAAAGGAACCGCTGCTGTTTAAAGATTGAGTGATTACGAATACCTTATAGGAGGTCGGCCATGAACGAATATGATCAAAAGGCGGTTGTGGCGCGCAATCCCATCGCGGCTGCCGCCTTCTATATCACCAACATCCTGCTGTTCCCCATCACGCTGCTCGGTTACGTGATCTGGGTCGGTAAAATCCTCCTCGCCGGGGGCAAGTCGGGCGCGTCGATGACAGCGCAAGGGCCGCTTTCCGCGCGCTGGTTCGAGCACAATCTGGGTACTAGGGAAGACGAGCCGGCGAATCGGCTGATGATGGCGCTGTCGGGTGTCTCCCCTTTGGGCGTGCGTCTGGCGGCCGGGCCAATGCTGCTGGCCCAACGTTTGACCGGCTATGTGCCAAAAGCATTCAGATACCCCTTCGAGGGGGACGTCCCTCCGCAGTATGAGGCCTCCGCCCGCATAGCGTTCTTTGATATCGCCGTTGACCGGCACTACGCCGACATCGACCAGTTCGTCATTCTCGGCGCAGGCTTCGATACCCGCGCGTTCAGACTGCCCAAGGACATGCGGGTTAAAATTTTTGAGGTCGATATGCCGAAGACGCAGGCGACCAAGCGCGAGATGCTAGCGAAGGCCGGGATTGACTTGACTGGGGTCACGTTCGTAGCCGCCGACTTCGAGAAGGATGACTGGCTCGCGCGGCTCGTGGACGCCGGTTTCGACCCTGGCAAACCGACCTTCTTCCTGTGGGAGGGTGTGATAATGTACCTGGACAGGGAAGCTGTCCTGGCCACCCTGCTTAAAATTGCGAGCACCGTCAAGGGCAGTGCCGTCGCTTTCGACTACTTCACGACCGAGCCGCTTGACTCGCGGTCGCTTTACTGGCGTTACGCGAGAGCGACGACCAACGCCGCCGGTGAGCCGCTGAAATTCGGCATCGATAGTACGCCGCCGTCGCGCGAGCGCCTCGCCGAGATGCTCGCATCTTGCGGACTATCGCTCGTCGAGCAACGTACCCTTGGGCAGGAAACTGAAGGCAAGCGCGCCTGGGGCGGCTTCGCAGTCGCAGTCGTGAAGTGAAGCTGATTTGAATGAAGAAGTATTTTAATGGCTACGCGAGGCGTATGTGTTTTCGCAGAATAGGGTAAGAACTAACCTACCTCAGTATTGCTGATTAACTCACCCCGTGACAGGTGCGGCAGGTCAATCCGGCTATGCTTTAGCCGGTGCTTTCTTTTAACTAGTTATGTTAACTCTATGCTTGTTGAAAATGTGGTGGGAATTCAACGACGATAAGGGTTTGAAGTATTAATAATCAGCCGGTGAAGGAAGGTATATAAGGAGCGTACCGATCGAACCAGCTGGAATTTCAATAAGTACTAAATGGGTACCGGGTTTAAATAACCCCGGTATTTTTATATGGAATCCACCAACAAGTTATATCATTCTAAGCACTGGGGAAGAAAAGAAAATAACGATTGGATTATTAATCATTTGCCAGACATCAATTGGATTATTAATAAAATTAATATTAATATTAATAAAGTTAAACTTGATATTGATTAAATAAAATAGTCATGATATATTAATACTATCTTAAGGAGAGGAGCTGATGATTATCAATTATCAAGCACCGGGAATCTGTCCGGTATGCGGCAAACGCTTGCATATCGTCAAGCTGAGTTGCGATCAGTGCCAAACCGTATTGGAGGGGCGGTTCAGTTCCTGCAAATTCTGCCAGTTACCGCCGGAGCAGCAGGAATTCATCGAAGTCTTTGTAAAATGTCGCGGCAACATTAAAGATGTAGAAAAGGAGTTACGGATCTCCTATCCGACAGTTCGCAACCGGTTGGATGGGGTAATTGAGTCCTTGGGTTATCAAATTGATAAAAGCGCCGCGGCGGACGAGAAAATACGGCGTCAGGAGATTTTGGCAGCTTTGGAGCGGGGAGAGATTACTCCCGATGAGGCGGCCAGGCAATTAAAAACAGTGAAATGACAGCGACTAATAGTGGTGTGATAAAGTCTCCAAACCTGAAATTCTCTCTTTATGATCGACTTTATCAACCACCTAAGATGCTTTTGTGATACCCGTTCCGATCTCGGACCGGTTTATCACAACACTTAAATCAGGAGGTTGAAATGGCGATGAGCGAAGAAAAACTGAAAATTCTCCAAATGATACAAGATGGAAAAATCAGCGCCACGGAAGGGATGGAACTGTTAAAAGCCTTGGATGAAGCGGAACCAGGGGAAACGAGCGGTCTAGCAAATTTAAACGGCCGGTTTTTCCGGGTCCGGATTAGCGCGGAAGGAAATACTAAGGTCAACGTCAATGTACCGTTGAAACTTTTAAAGGCGGTCTCGAAATTCGCCAACTTCGGAATGGGATTCATCCCTCCGGAGGCGAAAGAAGAGTTGAATCGAAAAGGGATTGACCTTTCCCAGATTGATGTGGAAGAGTTGGTGCGGATGATCGAAGAAGGGTTGATCGATTGCAAACTGGTGGATATCGATGTGAATGATCCGGAGAAAGGCCCCGTTAAGGTGGAAGTCTATGTGGATTAAACCGTATCGGAGCCACTTTCTAATCATCCGGATGCGAAAAGGTAGTTTTTGGATCGCGGTTCCGGTTCCGTTATTTTTGTTCACACAATTGTGCGAAGCTTTAGCGGACTTGGCCGCTTTGGTTGAATTCATTGCTCCCGTCCGGATTCGAGTATGGCCGGAACGTTTCCAAAGCGGGTCGCCCTTTTTGAAGCAGGTTTCTCCTTATGATCTTTTAGAGATGCTTCGGGCATTGTTCGACGAAATCCGGAGCGTGGGTCGCCTGCGAATGGTCGAAATTGAGTCGATTCAACCGGAAAAGCGGGAGAAAGTCTCCGTTTACGTTGATTTTGTCTAAAAGCGTTGTGATAAACCCTGTCCGAAGGCCAGGGTGAACACAAAAGCTCAGAGAAGCAAGTCAGAGAATTGCATAATTACCTTAACAAGCCCTGTGGCCACAAGATATATTGTGGACAAAAAATTATTTTATAAATTATGCAATCTCTCAAGGGATAAAGTCGTTTTGAAATCCTCTTGCCAGTCGAATTGTTTTGAAAGAGATTTTATCACATGGCTTCTAAAATCAAACATATGGAAAGGGAAGTTGAAGAGGGATGCTTCGTATTCTCATTAAGATTCTGGCCAATTTTACCGGCATTTATTTAGCGGCCCGGTTATTTCCGGCGATTCGCCTTGCTGATTTGCAGACCGCGCTTTGGGCCGGGATGATCCTGGGAGTTGTGAATCTGTTCATTCGGCCGCTCCTGTTGCTCGTGATGCTACCGTTCAACTTAATCACCATGGGATTGCTGACGTTCGTCATGAATACCTGGATGATCATGCTTACGGACTCGATGCTGGAAGGATTGAAGATTCCCGGATTTTGGCTGACGCTAATCGTTTCGCTGATTATTTCCATCATCAACCTCATTTTGCAGAATCTTTTGAAAAGACCTAGAACCTCATCTTTAAAGGGTTAAAAATTTAAAGAGATAAGCTCGGTCATAGTATAAGGCGCTTTTATTTTCTATAAAGCAAGATTAACGCTGTACTGATTCAACCATTTTACGAATATCGTCCTCAGTAAATCCTTTTTCTAATGGTTCTTCGATTACATTATAAAGCTTAATCATTGCTTCTGTTTTATCAACATCATCCATACAACCTTCCCAAAAATCTCCCGATTGAAATAAAGTGGAATAAAAGATTTGTTATCTTTGCTGCATCTAGAACAGTCATGTCATTTTCGGAGTTAAAATCAGGCTGGAACCAATTGGTGATTTTGATATGAAAAGGAGGTCATTTCAGCAGTGACTGATGCTGAAAAAGAAGTGGCTTTGTTAAAACAGAGGCCAAACCTTTGCCGGGAATTATAACCAATTATATTTCAGGCTTTTTTCCTTTTAGTAAAAACAACTAATATTTTTTAAGAAAGGATTTCCGGATAACTAGCCGAAAATAACTTTAAAAACAGGTATTTAAAAGCGTTGTGATAAACCCCGTCCGAAGGTCGGGGTGAACACAAAAGCTCAGAGAAGCAAGTCAGAGAATTGCATAATTACCTTAACAAGCCCTGTGGTCACAATATATAGTGCAAAGCCCGGATATATCTATCGATATATTGTGGACAAAAGATTATTTTATAAATTATGCAATCTCTCAAGGGATAAAGTCGTTTCAAATCCTTTGGCAAACAGATTCATTTGAAAGAGACTTTATCACATGGCTTTTAAAATGGAATGAAAATTACAATATCGATTGAAAAAGGAAGAATCCGGTTTTCAGATGCCGGTTGCCCCGATAGACTCTGTGTCAAACAGGGCTGGCTCACATCCCAGGGGGATCGGGCCGTATGCCTGCCGTCCAAAACAGTCATCCTGATCCGGGACTCTGCCCGGCCAGTCGATAGCATTTCTTATTGAGGTGAAACCGATGAACAATACCAAACGGCAGGCTGTTCTGATCATTTTAGTCTGCAATGCGATTGTCATTTCCTTTTTGGAAGCATTGCTGCCGCTACCGGTTCCAGTCCCTGGAGTGAAACTGGGCCTGGCCAATATATTGACCACCCTCGCCATTGTTTTTCTGGATCTGAAAAGCGCCTTAATTATTGTGGTATTGCGATCCATTGCAGTCACATTCTTGAGCAAAGGTTTGTTTGCGTTGGTATTCGGGCTGACCGGCGGGTTGTTAAGCGCTGTTTTGATGTGGGTTCTCTACAAAAAGCTGCCGGATGTTTTTAGCATCAAGGGGCTCAGCATTGCTGGCGCCATTATTCATAACACCGGGCAGATGGCAGTTGCCTCCTGGCTGCTCCGGGAACCCTTAATCCTTTACTATCTTCCTGTTCTGGCGATTGCAGCGGTGATCACCGGTTTTTTCACCGGCAGTATCAGCGAACTGGTCATCGGTGAGCTTAAAAAGAGAGGGTTTTTAGAAGAGTTATAAACTTTGAGTGGGCATAAAAAGAGAGGTGTGTCTGCTATCGGAAACATTAAGCCCCCAAAAAATCAGATCTTAACCGCAATGGACCCAGGAGTCAAAGCAGGCTTGGTCATAATATTAGCCGCAATCCTTTTATGGAGTAAAATGCCGCTCAGTTTTGCGGTTATTTTGCTATATATCCTCCTGGTAACCGTTCTTTCAAGCCTTTCTTTCCGGATTCTCCTTCGCAATCTGCTTTATTTAACAGTTGCCTTGATTGTTCCCTATCTGTTCGGATTAATCTTTTCTATTTGCGGCGTTCTGTTTGATCCGGGAGGCTTTTCCGCCCGGAACATTAATTTTCCGGCGATTGCCTTAAAATTTGGACGCTTGATTTTACTGGGGCATATCGGTAGTATATATATGTATACCACACCTTTTGGACGGATCGTCGGGATGTTAAACAGGCTGCTTACACCGGTAAAAAGGTGCGGGGTGCCGGTGGGAGCCTACTTGAGGATTTTGATCTGCATCCGGACGGAACTTCCCAATGCCATCAAGCGCGGCCGAGACACGGTTGCCCGGTGGCGCGACCCGGTCGGAACGATAAAACGCCGGAGCTTGAAGAGTAAAATTGAAGGGATGGCAAATGTTATTGTCTCGCAAATTCTGCAATCATTTCAAGAGATTGAACGGATTCAAAGATTGATTGATGAAACGGATTGCGCGGATTTGGATGCTTTTCGGTTTAAAGTCTCCAAATTCGATATCATGGCGATAATTAGTTTGATTCTGCTTGGTGGGGCGGTGTTATGGATGGAACAATGAAAGAAACTGGAGAACTGACTAATGAACAACTCCCCGTTTTCCTCTTTTAGCGCGGACATTATTTGATTTAGTTATACCAACTTTTCTTGGTATCTTTTAAAAGCGTTGTGATAAACCCTACCCGAAGGCCAGGGTGAACACAAAAGCTCAGAAAAGCAAGTGATAAAGTCGTTTTTTAGTCCATTGAAAGGATGATTTCCGAATTAGAGGACTTTATCACATGGCTTTCAAATCGGGGTCGGTGCATTCTTTGAAAGATAATCCGGATGGACTCGAGACTGATTTCAATTAACAATTATCAGGATAAGAGCGCCTAATTGCCAAAATGTATCTGCCAAAGTCCCTATCAAATTCTAAAAATTTCATCCATGAATTCTACTTTTTACATTTTAGATATATTATATCAATAAAAAATAACCTTGGGAATATCATCCAGGACTCACGGACCTTTTATGTATCAGTCTGCATTGCATTGACTTATATATTTTTCCATATTATAATAATTTTATCCATACTATAATAACATTGTGATGTTTTTCACGAAGAAATGTGCTGCTCTCCGCGGCAAAACAGCGGTTTTTCGTATTACTCAAGTTTTGAAAGGAATGATAAGAAAAATGATTAGAATAGTTATAATCGGAGGGGGCTACGCAGGCGTACTTACGGCAAAGAAGCTTGCAAAGAAATTTAAAAAGGACGCCGGTACATCGGTCACCATTATCGATAAAAACCCGTTTCATACGATGCTTACGGAGCTGCATGAGGTCGCCGCGGGAAGGGTCGAAGAGGACAGCATCAGGATAAGCTTCAGAAAGGTCTTTGCGGGCCGAAAGGTACAATTCGTCCAGGATTTTATCGAGTCCGTCGATTTCGGCAAAAAAACCGTCCTCGGAAGAAACGGGTCTTATGAATACGACTATCTGGTGATGGCGGCAGGTTCGCGCCCGACTTATTTCGGCATCCCGGGAGCGGAGGAGCATTCCCTATCCTTATGGTCTTACGAAGACGCCGTCAGGCTCAGGGAGCGCATACTTGACCGCTTCAGGCAGGCTGCTTCGGAAACCGACGAGCTTGAAAAACGCAGGCTGCTTACCTTCCATGTCGTCGGCGCAGGTTTGACAGGAGTCGAAATGGCGGGCGAACTAGCCGAATATGTACCGATATTATGCGACAGGTTCGAGATAGACAGGAAAGAGGTATCTCTATTCAATGTAGACTTACTTCCCCGCGTCGTACCCTCCCTTCCGGAAAAGCTTTCTGCAAAAATACAGCGCCGCCTTGAGAAGATGGGCGTGGGCATGCTGCTGGGCACCCGGGTCGCTGAGATCGGCGCGGATTACATCGACCTGAGCATCAAAGAAAATGTAAGCCGGCATGCTACCGGTACCGTGATCTGGGTGGGCGGAATAGAATGCGCTTGTGTGGCCGTCAAGGCCGGGGAGACTGCGTCCTGCGACCGCCGTGGCAGGTTGAATACGGACAAATACCTCAGGGGTATCGGCAACGAAAGCTTTTATGTTGCCGGAGACAACCTAAATTGCATTCCCGAGGGCCAGTCCGAGCCTGTGCCGCAAATGGTGGAAAACTGCGAGCTAAGCGCCCATACCGTGGCGCATAATATATATGTATCCATAACGGGTAAAGGTAAACTCGAAGAGTATAGGCCTAAGTTCCACGGGGTCATGGTAAGCCTCGGCGGGAGATACGGGGTCGCCAGGGTAGGCTTGCCCGGGTTAATGATAAACCTTCCGCCTTTCCTGGCGATGTTTACCAAGCACTTTATAAATATCATATATTTTGTCCAGGTGCTCGGCTGGAACAAGGTATCCGGCTATCTGGGGCACGAATTTTTCACCATACGCAATAAACGAAGCTTTGTCGGAGGACATCTGAGCAACCGGACGCCCAGCTTCCTTCTGGTTCCGCTCCGCCTTTGGCTGGGCGCCGTATGGCTATTCGAAGGCATTATGAAAATAGTGGATGGCTGGTTCGTATCCCCTAAGCTTAAAGACTTTTTCGGAGGGGCAAATTCCTGGTATAATTCTCTGCTGGGCAGCACCTCCGACGCCGTTTCCAATGCAACCAATGCCGCCGCCTCGGCATCCGACGCAGTAAGCACCGCGACCGGAGCAGCACCCTCGGCTCACGCCGCCGGGACAGTTATTTTGAACTGGGATATCTTCGGCATTTTCAAGCTAATATTCGTCAGCGGCAAGTCTATCTCCAAGTCGACCCTCGCTGATTACGCTTTCAAGGTGGACATTCCCGTTATGAACTGGTTTATAAACACATGCATCATGCCTTTTGACTGGCTCCAGATCGCAATGCAGATACTCATTGTCGCCGCCGAGATACTCATCGGGCTTGCGCTTATGGGGGGGTTATTCACCCCACTGGTTGGCGCGCTATCGATAGCACTGCTATGCATGTTCATTACCTCCACGGGCCAATACCTGTCAAGCTTCTGGATGCTAATGGCGGGAATCGTTATGCTCTGGGGCGCGGGCAGCATATTCGGCCTGGACTATTACACTACCCCGCTCCTGAAAAAAGGTTGGAAGCGGTTGGGTTGGGTAAGGCGGTTCTATATCTATCATGACTAACAAATCGAATTTGGCATATATAAGCGAACCCGGTCCTGCCACGGACGGGCTTGAATACGACGAAGCCCTGCGTCTGACGGAGCTGGAGGTCAGAAAACTTCTGAAGAACGCTCCGCCGTTGATAAGGGTCCAGACTTCGCATCTTGCCCGGGTAGCCGGGAAAGGCATGCGCGCGCGGGCTTTGCTTGCCTGCTCCATAGGCGGTGACGGCCTTGTCAGGCGCGGCGCGGTCAATGCCGCCGCTGCCGTTGAGTTGCTGCATCTTGCCACGCTTATTCATGACGACATCATCGACGACGCCGATATGCGCCGGGGCATAGACGCCTTGCATGTGAAATTCGGCGAAAAGACAGCTGTCCTCTGTGGGGACTATCTGTTCTGCCTTGCCTTTGACATTGCTTCGTCGATATCACCCCGGGAATCAGACAAGGATAAAATAGACGGCGTCCTACCCTCATATCTTACGGAGATCTGCCTCGGCGAGATCAGGGAATTGGGCAACACCGGGAATCTTGACCTTACTGAGCGTGAGTATTTCAGGATAATATCCGGGAAAACGGCGGCGCTGTTTCAGGCGTCTTTCCACGCGGGCTTCTTTCTATCCGACGAGCCGCGGGAAGCCAAGGATTTATATATAGAGACAGGCAAACAGATGGGAATACTTTTCCAGCTTGTCGACGACTGCCTGGACTTCGTATCTTCGAAAAAGAAGGCAAAGAAGCCCGTACTTACCGATTGCCGCCGCGGGGTCGTGACACTGCCGCTTATTTACGCGCTGAGAGCCGATAAAACGCTTCGACTAAAAATAGAAAACGGCTTATCGGAGCAGGAGCTGAAGGCTGCCGTTATAGCTGCGGGCGGGCTTGAATACACGCAGTCCAAGATCAGGGAACGCCGGACGAAGGCGAAAAAACTCATATCCTCGCTGGGCTCCGAAAGCAAAAAGACCAGGTTGGAGCTGCTGCTTGACAAGGCTGCCGCTCTTTAGATAACGCTAACGCCTGTGAAAGGAAACGGTGCTGATGGGTATCGAAACCAAAATAACAAGCGTAGTCTCTCCGATGGGTATCGTAAAGAGGACTCTGAGCTATGTCGAGATAAAAACCAAAATAGCAAGCGTATTCCCGTTTCTGATGGGGCTTGCCTATCTCCATTCGTCCGGTTACGGGATAGACCCCCTCAAAACAGTGGTGTTTTTCCTCGGCATGTTTTGCTTCGACCTTACCGCGACTACGATAAACAATTATTACGATACGAAAAAAAACCATCAGACGCTCCAGTTTGCCAGGCCCACGGCCATGGCGATACTGCTTACCTTGTTTACGGTAAGCGTCTTTTTCGGGCTGTTTCTCGTTTACCTGACCGATCCGGTGGTTTTGCTCCTGGGCGTCCTGTGCTTCTTTGTCGGTATCATCTATTCCTACGGCCCCGTCCCCATCTCCCACGGGCCATACGGCGAAATAGTCTCCGGTTGCTTTCACGGACTGTTAATCCCGGCTATCCTGATATATATAAATGTTCCCGACGGCGGGCTCTTTTCGTATTTTCTTGATGACTGGAAGCTGTCCGTGATTCTGAATATCAGGTCCATCGCCGGGCTCCTGATGTTGTCCATTGTCCCGGCCTGCCTTACCGCCAATATCATGCTTGCCAACAATCTATGCGACGTTGAGCACGATGTGGCGGTAAACAGGTACACGCTTGCTTATTATCTAGGGAAAAAAGGCCTGTGGCTTTTCGCCGCACTGTATTATGCGGCATATCTGTCGGTGATCGCGATGGTGGCGGCGGGCTTCCTTTCGCCCCTCAGTCTTTTACTGCCAATCACGCTGATCCCGGTACAGAAAAATATCAATCGGTTTTTTGAAAAACAGATCAAGGAAGAGACTTTCATCGTCTCGATCAAAAACTTTCTGATCGTGATCATACCGCACATCCTGCTGATTTTTCTGGGAAGCTTTCTGCCGGGCTGGGGCCCCCGATGAAATATATGAGAAAAGCGGATATCGTATTAATCGCGGCCCTTGTGGTTTCGGCTCCGGTATTTTGGTTTCTGAACAGGCATTTTGCGGCGGAAAAGGGGGTATATGCCGAGATATACCATGATTCCGTGCTGGTTTACAGGATAAAGCTTTCAACCGCCAAAGAAGGTTCGTTTTCCATACCCGGAGAGCCCGACGTGGTTTTTCATCAATACGCCGACGGAAGCATCGCTTTTATCAAGTCCGACTGTCCCGACAAGATTTGTATCCGTTCGGGCAGGTTAAAGAATGCCGGCCAGTTTGCCGCATGCCTTCCCAACAAAGTAATGCTGAAGATCGTTTCGGAGGAGAAAGATCGCGAAGCTCCGGACTTAATCATTGAATGAGAGCCGGTGATATGGGGACAGACGGAAACAACGTGACCTGTACGAAAGGGCGTCTTCCGCATTGGCGGCGGTGTCCCGCGCTAATGAGGATTGATCCGAATGAGACGAATTTAAATTTAAAGGAGGTAAAATCTCAATGAAAAAGTTAATTGCAGTAATACTGGCGGTTTTACTCGTCTCCGCGATCTGCGGCGCGGCTAATCCTGGAAAGGTGAAGACCGGCCTGGCGGTGATAACGGAGCTGAATAAGTCCACCGATGCCGGCGCCAAGCCAGGACTGGCTGAAATCGATTCGACGGTCGTCGCGGTGACGGTCGGCGGCAACGGCAAGATAGTCAAGTGCGTTATCGATGCGGTCCAGAGCAAGATTAACTTCGATGCGTCCGGTAAGCTTATCACTCCGAAGGATACCATGTTCCCGACTAAGAACGAGCTGGGCAAAGGATACGGAATGAAAAAAGCCTCCAAAATCGGAAAGGAATGGAACGAGCAGGCGGCGGCGCTTGCCAAATATGTGGTAGGAAAGACGGTCAAAGAGATCAAGGCCATCGCCGTGGACCAAGGCAAGCATCCTACGGGCTCCGACCTCAAAACCTCGGTGACCATATCGATCGGCGGATATATCGAAGCGATCGAAAAAGCCGTCGCGCAGGCGCAGGCGCTTGGAGCGTCGTCTTCCGACGTACTGGGTCTCGGCGTAGTCACCAATATGTCGCACTCTGTCAACGCCGGTGAAAAGCCGGGCCTTGCCGAGGGATATTCCACCTATATAGCCATTACCAAAGATTCCAAAGGCAAGATAACCAGCTGCCTCATTGACGCCAGTCAGGGCAAAGTCAATTTCAACACGTCCGGCAAGATTACCACCGATATTAAAGCCGGGGTAAAGTCCAAGAACGAGCTGGGCGAAGGATACGGAATGAAAAAAGCCTCCAAAATCGGAAAGGAATGGAACCAGCAGGCGGCGGCATTCGCCAAATATGTAACCGGCAAGACACCCTCCGAGGTGGCTGATATTGCCGTGAACAAGGAAGGACACGCGACCGGGAGCGACATTCTGGCGTCAGTGACCATCGGCATCAATGACTTCCAAGCCGCCATCGCTAAAGCCGCGGCGAAACGATAACAATTCGAGCTGCCTCAGCCTTCTAAAAGCCATGTGATAAAGTCCTCAAGTTCAGAAATCATCCTTTCAATGGACTAAAAAACGACTTTATCACTTGCTTTTCTGAGCTTTTGTGTTCATCCTGGCCTTCGGACAGGGTTTATCACAACGCTTCTAATAAACATGTCGCAATAAGTTTCATGGATAAGTGTGGATTATTGCGACATATTTCTTTGATTCCTTGATTCATATTTGAAAAAAGCCCAATAATATTGACATTCACATCCGGTAGTTGGGATGTGAATGTTTTACTAAAAACTTTTTTCAACATATATAAAAGCAAGATTCGCGGCAGATTGTTGAATGCCTGTACCTTATAATTCAGTGCACAAAAGGAACATGAAATATGAAACGACTTATCATCTTTTTGCTCGCTGTTTTACTGCTGGTCGCGTCCGGATGCGCGAAGAAGACAACAAGATATCAGGCGGAGTTTTTATCGTTGTTCGATACCGTGACTACTGTCGTGGGCTATTCGGAAAGCAAGGAGGAGTTTACCGCCCTCGCCGGACGGATAAAGGACAAGCTCACGGAATATCACAGGCTGTTCGATATCTATCACAGCTACGAGGGCGTCAACAACATCAAAACCATCAACGACAACGCCGGCAAGGCTCCGGTAAAGGTCGGTAGGGAGCTTATCTCCATGCTGCTTTTTGCCAAAAAACAGTATTACGCGACTGACGGCAAGACGAATATAGCTTTAGGCCCGGTGCTCGCGATATGGCATGAGTACAGGGAAAAGGGCATATCCGACCCGCTCGGCGCCGAAATACCCCCGCGGGAGCTGCTTGAGCAAGCCGCCGGGCATACTGACATCGGAGGCATTATTATCGACACGAAAGCCTCGACGGTATACCTTTCAGACCCCGGGATGCGCCTTGACGTAGGGGCGGTAGCCAAAGGCTATGCCGCCGAGCGGACAGCCCGTTATTTTGAGGACGAAGGCGTCTCTTCCCTTTTGCTCAGCGTAGGCGGCAATGTCCGCGCCATAGGCGGCAAGCCGGGCAAAAACGGGATGGAGCCCTGGAATATTGGCATAAAAAACCCGGATAAGGAGAGCAAGGATACCGAGCTTTGCAGCGTACTGATATCGGGATATTCCGTAGTGTCCAGCGGCTCATATGAGCGCTATTATACCGTGGACGGAACAAGGTACAACCATATCATAGACCCAAGTACCCTTATGCCCGCGTCACATTTTAAGGACGTTACAATCATATGCCGCGACTCCGGCATTGCCGACGCGCTGTCCACGGCCGTCTTCATTATGCCCCTTGAAATGGGCAAGAAGTTCATCGAAGGTATTGACGGCGTCGAAGCCTTGTGGGTGACGGGCACCGGCGAGCTCGTTTATTCCAAAGGGTTCAAGAGTTTTCTGAAAGTTGACAATGAAAAATAACTTCGGCGGAAAAGGAGTCCTGACGGGAATGATGCATATCGCCAATCATTAAACGGCTTTTTTCGAGGGGTATGCATTTGTATCAAAAGATAGTACCTTTGCCAAAAAGCGGGATTATCTTGGGAGTTGTGAATCTGTTCATTCGGCCGCTCCTGCTGCTCGTGATGCTACCGTTCAACTTAATCACCATGGGATTGCTGACGTTCGTCATGAATACCTGGATGATCATGCTTACTGACTCGATGCTGAAAGGATTGAAGATTCCCGGATTTTGGCTGACGCTACTCGTTTCGCTGATTATTTCCATCATAAACATCATTTTGCGGAATCTTTAAAAAGACCTAGGACCTCATCTTTAAAGGTATCAAAAATTTAAAGAGAAGCTCGGTTATAGTATAAGACGTTTTTATTACTCTGATTACTCAAGTGTTTATTGACATCTGCGGGGTAATGCAGCTGATATAATTGGTATATCTCCGCAGACTTACCATGTGGAATGTGTGGCGAAGATGGTCCGAAAGGTTTAAATAATCATGCGAGTAAATCTGTATATGTAATAAAAATGATCTTCATCAGGGACGTGGCTAGCATGGTGGACCCGAGGGTTGACAATGATTAACCACGTTCTTTGTTTTTGAAATGATGCCAATTTAAAATAAGTGGGATAGATGTATCAGACTGCTCGGTAACACTCCGAAAGACAACTTTATGTTTTGAGAAGAATCGATGAACGATAAACGTGTATTCCAGACTTAGTCGGGAAGATCATTGGCGCTGCACTAAAATAAAAAGTTTAAATATAAGGAGTGAAGGAGAACTTATATGAATGAAGTAGAAATTTTTGAAATGTTGTCGGCAGTTAAATGGTATTTTGAGTTAAAGAATCTTTCACTTAAGAATGCTCTAGCTTTACGATGCCCTCTTTCTGTCGAAAATCAATCGGATTTAAGGCAATATTATTCTCAATATTTTGCTGGGCTTCTTTCTGCAACAGAATTATTTCGAGAACAAGATTATCCGTATAATTTGCCATTTAATATTACTTTAAAACAGAAGCTGTCTTTTGAGGGCTTTCCTGATGGAGAATATAATTATTCATATCTTCGTGAACTTCGGAACAGCATAATTCATAGAGGACTAAATATTAGTTCTGCTGTACATATTAAAGATAATTTCCCACTGTTAATTTCTCCTTCACCGGTGAAAAGTCGAAGTGGTAAAACATTATATAAACCTTTCGGATTTTACTTAATAGAAATAATTCAAAAATGTGAAAAAGTAATTGGAGATATTTTTTTGACCCATTTTACTGAGTTTGAACTTTTAAAAAAGTATATTCCTCAAGAAAAAACTATAGAATTGAGTAAAAAAGCTATATCTGAATCAATTGCTATGCCTGATTGGGTAAAAACTAATGCATTAAAAGTTATTGGCACCTTAGATCATGAAAAAGTACAGCGGGATCTAATCACAGATTTAGTAAAGATATTGAAGTTTAATGTAATATCTGTTCCAATAGTAAAATAAGTGTATTAAGAATGAAACAAAACAGTAGTCAATAGAATGCGAAATGTTGATTAAGTAACTAAGTATTATAGTCTATTTGAGACATAAGGTGCAATCTTGTTATAAGATATACACTCAGTCAGTATGATAACTTAATAAAGGCCAACAAATGCAGATTTTTTAAGTGTTTCAATAATTTCCTTTATAATATCATAATAATCTGAATGGTTATTCTGAGCCAAATATTCTTTTGCAATAACTTTAGCTCTTTCAAGATCTTTAAATTGTATATAATAGATACAAAGATAAAATGCATGTATTCTTATTTCTTCACTAATAGTTTTATTAAAAGAAATTTTTTCAAGAAAAGTGGTTTTGTTAGGGCATATATCAATGATTGAGTGAACACATTGACCAAGTGTGCCTCTTTGAATTCCGTTTTCATCTATAGCGCTTAATAGTTTAGTTATCTCAGCTTCCCCAAATGAATCAGCCATTACTTCTTGCGCATAAGTCCGAGTGTTTTCATCGATAATATTGTTTTTATACCAAAAAATGTCCCCATGCCCCGGAATATGACATAATGCAAATATTAACCTATTTAATACACTTTCATCTTTAATACATTTAAAACAATTGATTAGATAAAACCAGGCAGCTTTGCGATTTCTATGATTATAAAACAGAGATATAATACCATCTTGACACTGATTTATATTTTTGATATCTGCAAAAAGTTCAAGAGATTTACCAAAATTATCTTCATCTTTATATTGGCGTTGGTATTTTAAGTAATAGTCCATAATTTCTGAAAAGGTTTCTTGTGAAAATAGATTGCTTTTTGAAATTTTTATAACATACGGGCCCTTATTTATTAATGCTGAATTAGATTTTAAATATTCGCTAATATCCACCCACACTGCATTATTATCTTGTGGATTGTAAACAATTCCGATTATAGGTAATATGTGATTTTTCCAATATTCAAAATGCTCTTTATCCGCCTTTAAACTATAGTAATCATTATGAATATTAGAATTTCCTGCTTTTATTTGGACTCCAATACATAAGCTTGTAGTTTCTTCATTTTTAATGAACTCGATAATTGCATCATTGCCAACATCATTCTCAAGATCTATTTCTTGAAAAATACAGTTGTATGAGTCAACAATACTCCTTACATAATTAACCCCTTTCCTAGCTGTTGATTTAGTAACTGGTCTCTTTGTTGTCACGCCTTCTCTCCTCCAGTATACTTACTTGAATGCCACCAATGGCCATATTTCAATAAAATACCTTTAATTATATAAGAATAAACTTGGTAGTAGAGCTTTTGGACTCAATTCAAATTTATTTTCCCATCACTTCTTAAATTTCCTCCGAAACACCAACGCCTCAATCACATTTTTAACCGTCAATAAATCTTCCTCATTCAAATCATTCAATTCGTTTAATAATTCCCGAAATTTTTTATCCCGCAGATTTACGCTAGATAAATCAATCTTCTCCTTGGATATTAAAAAGTCCGTCGAGACCTCAAAAGCTTCCGCCAGTTTATCCACTGTTTTTGAGGAAGGAACCATTCGACCCGCTTCGTATTTGCTGATATACTGTTGTCCAACACCGATTTTATGAGCCAGAAACTCTTGGCTCCACTTCCGTTCCATACGGAGTTTTTTTATTTTCGCTCCTATTTCAGACAAAATGAGTTCCTCCTAAAAAGTGGAAGATTTACTTGACAGATTATTACAATAAGAGTATATTTAGAGTATAAAATTAAGTATAAATAACTAATGAAAAACTATTTATTAATACTCAATGATTGTTATCGCCATGATTCGGAAAGGCCGTGTATTCCTCGGATAAATTCATAAGTAATTCTACAAATTCCCAAGGCTTTCCTCTTTCCATGGCCAAAGTTTGAGAGGAGAGAAGCAATGAAAACCCGCCGCCGCCTCACCGTGGGTTCCATCCGCAAAAATCATCAAAAAGTCCCCTACATCCGGCTGACCGGTCATTGGTTAGCCCGTAACGGTTTTCAGATTGGCCGTTCGATTTTGGTCCGGGTCAGACCGGGCGGTATCAGCTTGGATCTCGATGCGCCGGCGGAAGAACCGCCGCAACCCATCGAAGGATTCCTCGTCATGCATCATCAAGGCCATTACGCCATTTGCAACCGGGAGCTGTTTTATGAATTGTGCCAGAATGATTGCGTGGCAGTCGAGCTAGAGAAGGACGCTTGGGTGACGATGACGGTCATGCGGGACATGGAAGGGTATTATTTGAAGAGCAAAGAGATATCGTTTTATCCCAAGATGGTCTACGGGCGGTTGGTTCCGGCGGAAGAGGACGGAGCGGGGAGGGACGATCCCAGAGCCTCGCAGTAATCATTCAATCTATCCCGGCAAAACAAAAACGTGAAGCCCAATAATACGATCAAGCGGGTCTGAAAGCGACCTCTCCCCACTACGAAAGCGAAGTATCAGCCATAGAAATTCGCAGGGTGAATCGGGAAGGTCGAAGCTTGGTCACGGCTTTGTTCGTTTCAAAGTCGGTTCCTCCAATACCGTTTCAGAGAGCTCCCAACAAGGGCTTTCTTTCATAATCCGGTTGTTTTGGGGATAAGCGATCGCTTCGAGTCGTTCAGTGAGCCCATTTTGCGAATCAGGGCTCTCTTTGGGCGGCTGAAAGAGCTCATTCAGTCGCCGGGTAAGCTCTTTTTGTGGAAAAAGAGTTCTTTCAGTCGTTGAACAAGCTCTTTTTGTGAATAAACAAGCTCTTTTTGTGGATAAGCGAGCTCGCTCAGTCGTTCAGCGAGCTCTTTCTGTGGATAAGCGAGCTCATTTTGTGACTGAGCGAGCTCTTTTTCGGAAGAATGAGCTTGCTCAATCGTTCAGCAAGCTCATTTTGTGGATAAGCAAGCTCTTTTTGTGAATAAGTGAGCTATTTCTGTGGATAAACGGGATCGTTGAATGGGGTTAATGAATTTTGGCTGTGGATAAGTCGGGAAGTTTTTGAGGCTCGGGCAAGGAGCGCCTGTAAACAAAGGAGAATCGCCGCATCCGGCAGCGGCGGAAAGGGCCATGCGGTTGATATTCATTTTGGCGTTCAAGCAGTCAGGGGTCCGGTTCCCGGCCGGTCCGCCCAAAAACAAAATGACTCGTCTCAAACGGACGGGTTTTTTATTTTTAGGAGAGCAATGGAGAAAGGGAAAGCGTGAATCGCAAGGGCCGGTCCGTCGGACGGTAGTGGCAAGTGATAGGATTAAACTCCATAATCCTGAATATTTCAATTCGATTGCAGAAAAATTACAAAAAAAAAGGATTATCGTAACCAATCGCGAATAAGGTTTATTACAATACAGAACGGCGTTGCATGATAAGCAACGCATTGGCGGGTCAATGGATTTAAAGCGACATGATGGCGATTTGATACGCTTCGGAAACCGTTTTTTTTTGCAAAAACAAAGGAACGGTGTTCCTGTGTAAGGAACGGAATCTTCGAAGAAGAGTTCCGGAACAAAAAGCGCAATCACTGACCCGGCTATTGCCTTGGCTTTCCGGTAAAGCTCTTTCCTTCGGGCGGTTTATCGGGAACCGGAACAGTGTCCTGACCAAGGTGCTTTTTTAACTCAATTTACTGGCCCGAAGGATTACGGTGTTTCCCGATCCCCGCGTCTTTTATCCGGGAAGAAAGATGGCAGAAAACCATGTCGAAGGGAGGCGAAGTATTTAAACACCGGTATTCACGGTATTAGCCCCGGAGGAAGGAAACCGAATGGCATTGCCAACAGAGAAACAGCCAATTCTGGTGCCTTTGAGCAGGACAAAATACATAAAACGAGGAGAATTCCAAATGTTTAATAAAGACAAGTACGGCAAAATCTTAGTCCCCATGGTAACCCCGTTTAAAGAAGACCAAAGCGTTGATTACGAAGCAGCGGCGAGTATTGCCCGGAAATTGGTCGATGATAAATTGGCGGATTCCATTGTTCTCTCCGGAACCACCGGCGAATTTTTTACCATGAGTTTTGATGAACGGGTCAAGCTGTTCCGGACCATCAAAGCGGCAGTCGGAAACGAGATTCCTTTGATCGCGGGCACCGGTTGCGCCTCTACGATTGAGACCATCGCCTTAAGCAAGAAGGCGGAAGAACTTGGATATGAACTTGTCATGGTGGTTTCTCCTTACTATACCAAGCCCAATCAGGAACAATTGTACAACCATTATAAAAAAGTAGCGGAATCGATCAAAGTTGACATGCTGGTCTATAACATTCCTATTTTTACCGGAGTCAATGTGAATCCGGAGACGCTGGCCGAATTGGCGAAGATCAAAAATATCGTTGGTGTCAAAGAAGAGGCTGAACTGAATGCCAAACAAATTACGGCTTTTCTGAATGCCACTCCCGAAGATTTCATTATTTATAACGGTGATGACACGATGGTGATTGAAGCTTATGCTCAAGGCGGCGCGGGGCGGATTGGCGGCGTGATCAGTGGCGCTTCCCATATCATGGGTCATCAGATTCGCGCCATGATTGATGCTTTCCTTGCCGGAAAGGTTCAGGAAGTTGCCGATACACAGCGCAAATTAATGAAGTTTTACCGGATTATGGGGCAGAATGGGCGCACCAATCCCGTGAGCCTGATCAAGGATGCGATGCGGTTGGTCGGTTATAACGCCGGTTATCCAAGATTGCCGTTGACCCCGGGTACCCCGCAAGAAATTGCGAAAATTAAAGAAGTGATGAAAGAACTGCAAGTTCTATAATTCGGGAACGATTTTTGGTGATGATAGGTCAAGCCGGTTCGGTGCTTGCCGAACCGGCTTGAAAATAGAATATTCAATGACTTCTACTACAACGAAGGAAATTTAAAACTTTTGATCGAGCCGTCTAGGGTTGAAATATGCCATAAGCGTAAGGAGGAGTGCAATGAGTGTACCGAATACCAAGTATGTGATTGGGCTCGATTACGGAACGGAGTCTTGCCGGGCCTTGTTGGTTGACGTAACAAATGGAGCGGAAATAGCGGCAGCGGTTTATCCATATCGCCACGGGGTAATTACCGGGGTGCTTCCCGAGACTGAAGTTGAGCTTAAGAAAGATTGGGCTTTGCAGGATCCCGCCGATTATTTGGAGGGGTTTAAAACCGTAATTCCACAGCTGCTTCAAAAGGCGGAGATTTCTGGCGAAAGCGTCATCGGAATTGGAATTGATTTCACAGCCTGCACTGTGCTGCCGACTTTGGCGGACGGAACGCCGCTTTGTTTTTTGGAACGTTACCGGAAGAATCCTCATGCCTGGGTTAAGCTGTGGAAGCACCACGCGGCCCAACCGGAAGCCGATCAAATCAACCAGTTGGCGATGGAGCGGCATGAGCCATTTTTAGCTTACTATGGCGGAAAGATCTCTTCGGAATGGGCGTTACCGAAACTGCTCCAGATCTTCAACGAAGCTCCCGAGATTTACAAAGCTACTGCCAGGTTTATTGAGGCCGGCGATTGGATCGTTTGGCAAATGACAGGACAAGAAAGCCGTAATGCCTGTGCTGCCGGTTATAAAGGGTTATGGACTCACGAGAATGGCTATCCGGGGTCGGAGTTTCTCGCAGCCTTGAAACCGGGTTTTAAGGCTGCGATTACCGATACGATGCAGGGTCCGATCATTGCGCCGGGGCGCAAGGTTGGGACCTTAACGCGAAAAGTGGCCAAAGAGTTGGGCTTAACCACTGAAGTCGCCGTATCGGCGGCCACGATTGACGCGCATGCCGGCGTCCCCGGCTGCGGGGTCGGGAGCCCGGGCAAGATGGTAATGATCATGGGGACTTCCTCTTGCCAGATGGTGATGACGAAGCGAGCCCATTTTTTTAACGGCTTTGCCGGTATAGTTAAAGATGGGATTCTGCCGGGTTATTATGGTTATGAATACGGTCAATCGGCGGTCGGGGATATTTTTGCCTGGTTTATCGAGAATGCCGTACCCTATCAATATTATCGGGAAGCGGAGTCCCGGGGTTTGGGGTTATATGCTTTGCTTGAAGAAAAGGCCGCCGGGTTGATGCCGGGAGAGAATGATTTAGTTGCGCTGGATTGGCAAAACGGCAATCGAAGTATATTGATGAATGCGAATTTGCGAGGGGTTGTAATCGGGTATTCCTTGCGGACAAAGCCGGAAGCGATTTACCGGGCTTTGATTGAGGCCACCGCTTTTGGTACCCGGAAGATTGTGGAGACCCATGAAAACGGGGCGGAGCCCATTGACGAGTTTTTTGCCTGTGGCGGTTTAACGAAAAACCATATGTTAATGCAGATTTATGCCGATGTTTTGGGCAGGCCGGTCAAGATCGCGTCTTCGGCGCAGCCGGTTGCGTTAGGAGCAGCTATTTTTGGCGCTTTAGCAGCCGGGAACGCTGCCGGCGGTTATGATAATTCAATGGAAGCAGTACAAAAAATGATTCAACCTGCGGCCCGGATCTTTACGCCGAACGAGAGGAATCACCATATCTACCAGAATGTTTATCAACACTATCTTAAGCTGCATGATTACTTTGGGGTTTTGTAAATCCTCAGGGTGGAGAGAACGTCGGGCGGAAATACGAAATTCAAGTTTGTTTTGAAAAGTTAAAAAAAATTTCATTTCTCAGCAGGAAAAATGTAACTTGGCCGAGAAATTATTCATATAAAAAGGAACAACGTTCCTTTATAAGGCACGATTGATTGCAACATCGGTAGTAAAACGTTATTTTAATTGTAAAAACAAATCTTAGAGTGGGGAAACGGCGAACGATGGCGGCACAGAAGATAGAATCAGTTGCGAAAGCTTTAACAATCCTGATGTTGTTCAAAATGAACAAGGATGAATGGGGAGTCTCCGAGATCGCCCGGGAACTCGACATGCAGAAAAGTACAGTCTTCAGGCTGCTAGCAACAATGCAGGATTACGGTTTTGTCCGGAAAGGTGACAATAACACGTATCGATTGGGATTGCGCGTCCTGGAGTTGGGCAGTATTGTTGCGAATACGTTCAACTTTCGCGATGTGACGGGAATTTATTTGCGCAGGGTATCTGAGCAGTGCGGCGAAACGGTTCATTTGGGGATCCTGGACGACTGTGAGGCGATGTCCATTGAAACTGTCGAAGCGCAAAATACTTTAAAGTCGACGATTGTGGTAGGCAAACGGACTCCGTTGTACTGCACGAGCGTGGGTAAAGCGATCCTCGCGTTTTTGCCGGAAGATGAACGCAATGCTATCATTCATAAAATCACTTTTCACAAGTTTACGGACAATACGATTACCGACGCGAATGCATTGATTGAGGAGCTGAATGTTACCCGGGAGCGGGGCTATGCACTCGATAATAGTGAACATGAATTGGGAGTGCGGTGTGTGGCTGCTCCGATTTGGGATCATACCGGGCGAGTGCTGGCTTCATTGAGTATCTCCGGGCCAAGCGTACGAATCACCGAGGACAGAATCCCGGAACTTTCCCAATTGGTTTTAAAGGCGACCCAAGAGATATCTCGGGAATTAGGCGCCCGCAGGGTTATTTCGTAGGACTGCCCGCAGTTTCGGCTGCTTATTTTTTTAGTTAATTATTGGAACGTTGTTGCGCACAACGAAACGCACAAATGTCGCCGGATCCTAAAAATGAAAAAGCTAGAGGAGGAGTGGAGCGATCACTGACAATTTAAGCGGCCTGAGATTGATTCCGGAATTCAATCGCTACTCAAACATGTCAAAGGAGTGAACCAATGAACAAGTTTGGACGAGTATTGATCCCTTATTTGACCCCGTTTGATGAAAATGAAGCAGTTAATTATCAAGCCTTCGCGGAACTAATCGATTATACCATCGCCCAAAATTACGTGGATACTGTAATCGTTTCCGGAACTACCGGCGAGTTCAACACCTTGAGTTTTGACGAACGAGTCAAATTGTTCGAAACCGCGGTGCGAGTGGTGAACAACCGGAAGCCGATTATTGCCGGGACCGGATGTGCTTCCACCAAGGAAACCATCGCGCTGACCCAAGCCGCCGCCCAAATTGGGATTGAGACATGCCTGGTGGTCGCTCCTTATTATTGCCGGCCCACTCAGGAAGCCGTCTATGAACATTACTATCGGGTCGCCGAAGCCGGCGGTGTGGATATTTTGTTATATAACATCCCGATCTTTACTGGAATCAATATGGAGCCGGAATTGGTCAAAAGGCTTGCGGCCCATGAGCGGATCATCGGTATTAAAGATGAGGCTGGTCTAAACCCGGTACAGATCACGGATTTTTATTTGCAGACTGAAACGGTGGATCCTGATTTTATTTTGTACAATGGGGACGATTTAATGTTAATGCCGACATTAGCGCAAGGTGCGGCGGGAATCGTCAGCGGAGGCTCGTTGCTGGTCGGCGATCAAGTGAGAAAGGTATTTGAGGCCTATCATGCGGGTAAAGTTGACGAATCATTGGCGATTTATCGCCGGTTATTTAAGCTTTTTAAAGCGTTTGGACTCGATGGCCGCCTCAATCCCATCCCGGGCCTGCGGGCTGCAGTAGAGATCGTTACCGGAATCAGGATTGGGAATGCCAGAGGTCCGCTGAATGGCCCCAATAAGGAAGAGCGGCAAGCCTTAATCTGCTTCTTGAAAGCGGAGGAATATATATAAACAAGCCTTTCAAATGTTAAATACCAGGGTGGTGAGTAGTTTGAAGAGTAAGTTGTCCATGTTCTTATTGCTAGCGCCTTTCAGCGTGATATTTGCAATTTTCTTGTTGTTTCCACTGGTGTACGGAGTGGTTTTGAGCCTATCCGACCAGGCCAGCCGATTTTCGGTGCTCAACTATTTGAATGTGCTGCATGATGAGATCTTTGGTAAAGCTCTGTTAAACACCTTGTTTTATATCACCGGCAATATTTTCTTAGCGATACTCTCCTTATTGATCGCCATTCTTATCAAGGAGCTGAACTCGGAAAAACTAGCCAAAAAATATGAAACGCTCATGATTTTTCCGTATGTGATTCCGATGGTGGTCACCGGGATCGTCTTCAAATACATTTTTCAACCGCAGATCGGTTTGTTTAGCGGGTTATTAAGACTTTTGGGCCTGGCTCAGTTTTCCAATGTCGCCTTATTGTCGGATCCTTTTTATGCCAAAGTGGTGATTACCCTCGTCTGGATTTTTGTTTATACCGGTTATATGGTGAATATCTATTATTCGTCCTTGCGCGAGATCCCCGCTTCTTATTATGAAGCGGCCAGTATCGACGGTTCGAATTGGTTTCAAAGAATGTTTCAAATAACCATTCCTTTATTGAGCAATATTTTTGTTTATACCATCGTATCTGGAATTATCCTGTCATTTCAGATCTTCCCGCTGATTTGGATCTTAACGGGTTCGGGATTTGGGCTGGGAGCCGGCGGTCCCGATAACTCCACCATGTCGCTGGATCTCTATATCTACCAGACCGCGTTTCGCGATCATAACCTCTATTCGGCTAGCGCCATGGGAGTGATCATGCTGGCGGTGACCTACTTGATCTCACTGATCCCGATGAAATTGGTGAAGGAGGTAAACTATGTATAACAGGAAGTTCGCTGGCTTTCTGACCAATTTCATTCTGGTCATTCTGAGCATGCTGTTAATCTATCCGACGGTTCTGGCCTTTTTCAGCAGCTTCAAATCGTTATCCGATCTCTTGGGAAAACCGGTGGCTTTGCTACCCGGTCAGTTTACGCTCGACGCCTGGAAGGGCCTATTTGCGGCGACACCAGCCTTTCGTTGGCTGGGGAATGGCCTCTTGATTTCGGTGCTGGGAATGGTGCTGAATGTGGTCGTCTGTGTACCGGCCGCCTATGTTTTCGCCAGATCCACCAGCAAATTTGTTAAATTTTTCTTCAATCTGGTAGTTGCTACCGTCATGCTGCCACTCGCCGCGTATCTGGTGCCTCTCTATACGGTCGTGGCCAAGCTGGGTTTGTTGAACACGTATTTGTCGGTAGCGCTGCCGATCTCGGAGAGCGTTTTCGGGATCTTCTTTCTGACCCAATCCTTTAAAAATGTGCCGGCCTATTATGAAGAAGCGGCAATCGTCGACGGTTGCACTCAGATCCAGGGATTTCTGCGGATCTTTCTGCCAATCGTCAAAAATTCCTTGATTACCATTGCCATCTTCACTTTCATTTGGAAGTGGAACAGTTTCTTATGGCCGTTGATGGTTTTAAATGACGCCAATAAGTTTCCTTTGACTTTGGGCATCGCCACCGCGGTCGGAAATGATATCTCCTGGATGAACTCCTTGATGGCCGGGGCGATCTTTACCATCATGCCAATTGTAATCATGTTTATTATGTTTCAGAGATACATCTCGGGAAGCAACGTATTGAGCGGTAGCAAGTGAATAAGCCCATTGCGGGGCTTATCATAAAAAGGAGGAGTGAAGAAAAATGAGAAAAAAGCTATGGATTTGGTTTGTTTTCCTGATGGTGATGGGCATGTCGGTGTGTTATGGAGCCAACGAACCGGTGACGGTAGAATTTTGGAACGGTCATACCGGACCGGATGGCGAGGTAATGAGTAAACTGGCGAAACTTTATGAAGAGTCGCACCCTAACGTGAAGATTCATACGATCTCGATGGCCTGGGATCAATTGTTTACCAAAGCGGAACTGGCGATCTCACAGGGAAGCGGTCCTGACTTGCTGACCTTGCCGGCTGACCGGATGGTCGAGAATGCAGGGAAAGTCATTAAACCCATCAACGATCTGGCCAAAAAAAACTTTAAAGAGGCAACATTCGATAAGTCATTATGGGACTTGACCTTTTTCGAGAAGAAACAGTATGGTATTCCGTTGGACACTCATCCGTATGTAATCTATTACCGCAAAGATATTTTTGCCAAAAACGGCATTACAGTCCCTAACGATACTCCGTTGAGCAAAGAAGAATTTCTGAACATCGCCCAGAAGCTGACGGATAAGAAAGCCGGAATCTATGGGTTCGCTTTTAAAAGCTTAGGGGTCCATGCTTGGTGGGATACCTGGCCGTTTTTCCTGCAAGCGGGCGGCAAGTTGTGGGATAAAAACGGTAATAATCCCAGGCTGGACAGCAAGGCAATGACCGAGGCAATCGGCTTTCTAAAGTCTCTCCAGGGAAATGTGGCCACCGATCAATTGACGGACTGGCAGACCGCATATTCGATGTTTGTCACCGGCTATGCCGCCATGATTCAGCATGGTTCATGGTTGATTCCCGGGCTGAATAAGGCCAATATACCCTACGGAGTCATGATGCTGCCCAAGGTTTTCGACAAATATGCCTCCTTTGCGAATATGCACATGTTCGGCTTTACCCGGATTAATGAAAAGCGGACCCAAGCCGCCCTGGACTTCGTGAAATGGATGGAAACCAAGAATAACGCTTATGAGTGGGGAAGAGGCTCCGGAAATGTTCCCGCCAATTTGGAAGCCCGGGCCGAATACGCGCGTGATCCCATCTTCCAACCGATCGCCAAGACCGCGGAACTGAACAAGAAGCAATTGTATATGAGTCCGTATATCAAACAAAATGCTACAGTCGTTTATAAATATTTAGTGCCTACGATGGAGGCAGTCTACAGGGATAAGAATTCCAACGTCAAGAAGGCTGTCGCGGAAATGAATAAACAGGTGAAAATGGTCCTAAAGAAGTAAGGCGCGCGGCCGAATTACCCAGTTCAAGCTGGAACGGCTGAAACAGACAACGTTTCAGCCGTTCCAAAAATTTTACGTCAATGAGGAAACCAAAATGAAGCTGGCTTTTGGAAACGAAATGATTGATCTGGCCGCCCTGAAATCGGAAACCGCCCGGGTTCGGGTCTTAGCTCCTGATGAAGCGGCCTTGCGCCACCAGTCCGAACTCGAGCAGACGGCCGCTGTGAAGCAGAGCCTGACTCGTCCCATCGCCGGATATTCTTTGTCTGAATGGTTCCGGAATGGGAAAAACCTTCGCTTGGCGATTATCATTCCTGATGTGACCCGCAATTGCTCGACCCCCATTTATCTCAGGGTTCTGCTCAAAGAACTTGAGAACTTGGGAGCTAAGGCCCAAGACACGACGATTGTGGTAGCCGTCGGCAACCACCGGCACTGTACCGAGGCCGAACTAGAAAGGCTGGTCGGGGAGGATATCTATGCCCGGTATGCGGTGGTTAATCATCTTTCCCGGGAGAACCTGGTGGATCTCGGAACGACCCCAAGCGGCAACCGGATTCTCATGAACCGGGATATTGTCCGCGCCGATAAGGTGCTGGTCACCGGAAATATCACCTATCATAATTTTGCAGGCTTCAGCGGCGGCCGTAAATCGATTCTGCCAGGCGTCTCCGGCAGCGAGACGATTTTGAATAACCACCGTCTGATGTTGAAGGGCGATCGGATGCATGAGAAATGTCAGATTGGGATCCTGGCCGGAAATCCGATCCACGAGGATATGCTCCATGCGGTTGGACTGCTGGATCCCCGGCAAGACAAGCTTTACTGCCTGAATGTGGTCACCAATATGTTCGGGCAGATCTTGACTGCTTTTTGCGGCCGGCTGGCCCCCGTTTTTGAAGCGGGAGTCGCTTTTGCGGAATCCAAATATAAGATCGAAGTTCCCGCCCGGGGAAATATCGTTCTTTGCAGCGCCGGAGGGTTCCCTTACGATATCAACTTTTATCAGTCGTTTAAATCGCTCTATTCCGGCAGTAAGATTACGGCCCCGGGCGGTTATCTGTTCCTGTTGGCCGAATGCCGGGACGGCTTGGGCGATACGGAGGAAAAGTTCAAGTTCTGGTTTTCGAAAAATCAGAGCGAGATTATCCAGGAGCTCTATCACCAGTTCGATGTGGTCGGCCAGATCGCTTACTGGACTAAAGATGCGCAGCGCAATTTCAAATTGTTTGTGGTTACGCATCCGGCGAATTTTGCACAATTGCAGTCCCTGGGGCTGACGACCATCGGGCAAGAAACACTGGAACAACAGTTAAATAAAGCCCTCGCAGAATCAGGGGAATCGCATATCTATTTGGCGCCGTACGCGAATATCACTTATTTGGGCGTAAATGAGCCGGCGTTTTGAATGCACTATATCTTGTCACGGCTTTGTTCGTTTCAAATTGCTTTCCCGGCACCGTTTCAGAGAGCTCCCAATGGGGGCTCTCTTGGATCATTTCGTCATTTTTGGGATAAATGTTCTCCTCAAGTTTCAAGCTCCGTCATCCCTCCGCTGAATCCGCTTCTTTGAATCCCATCGCCGGAGAGGGACGGGGTGAGGTTGTTTTTAGGCATCTCAGACTTTTTTCGTATTCATCCTCGTATACTGGGCGGACAATGTTTCATTCCATAATATGGAATTATCGCTTGATGACATTGCCCGTCAAGGGCCGGTAGAGGGTTTGAGAACGGCAATAATAACAAGCTCAAACTCCCTTCTCCCGGCGGCCGGGAGAAGGGCTGGGGATGAGGGGCTGCGTCGAGTTGGCTTGCGAAAAAGCTTTCCGAGTGAAACAAGGATCTCCCAAATTGCCTTTATGCCAAAAGCCATTCGCGGGGACCCATAGTCGTCTTAAGAAATAACTGACCGCCTTCAAATCTCCGGTTCGAAGCAGCTCTCACCCCGGCGCAAAAGTCACTTGTTTTGTGACTGGGAGAGCTCGCTCAGTCGCTCAGCAAGCTCTTTTTGTGGATAAGCGAGCTTGTTTTGTGACTGAGAGAGCTCGCTCAGTCGTTCAGCAAGCTCTTTTTGTGGATAAGCGAGCTTGTTTTGTGACTGAGAGAGCTTGCTCAGTCGTTCAGCAAGCTCTTTTTGTGGATAAGCGAGCTTGTTTTGTGACTGAGAGAGCTCGCTCAGTCGCTCAGCAAGCTCTTTTTGTGGATAAGCGACCTATTTTTGTGGATAAACGGATCCGTTCAACGTGGTTAATGGTTTTGGCTGTGCATAAGTCGGGAGCCTGTAAAATAAATTGTGTGGAAGTGTAGCTAAAACTGCGCAATGCGTAAAAAGAGGAGGGAATAATCCCACCACGCCGCAAATTGCCAGCTCCTACACTCGAAGAATTATTCCACAAAATCAACAAAATTCATTGACTAAGAATAACGTTCGCGGTATAATATAGCCATGATGCAACCTTCCGGAAGGGTTCATGCTGCCCATTCTATTTACAGGAGGAAATGATCGTGTCACAAGAGGTAAACGAACTGACCCATCCAACCATGGATTCAACCGAGGATCCAACGAGAAAATTCGGTCCGTCCCGTTCGCTCGACGCCAAACTGGCCCGGATTGTCGAATTGATCGTCGGAATTCAGGCCCATGCCGAGCCGTTGGAGAAACGGGGCCTTGATGCGGCGTTCATCACCCAATTCAGCGCCGATTATCAGGCGCTGGTCGACGCCCACAACGCCCAGTTGGCCTGCAAAGCCCGGATGATGGAGAAGACCGAGGAGATCCGGGCCAAACTCAGCCAAATTCAACGGACTTACTCGGACGTCCGCGCCCAAGTGAAACGGCTCTTTCCCAAATCCACCTGGCGCGAATTCGGCATCACCGACCAAAGATTATAAAAACCGATCACTTAGAGACCCGCGACGGATGCGCTTTGATGGATTACCTGAAAAGAAAAATGGAGGCGTTTATTTTTTACCCTTTGTATTCATTTTAGGTAATAAAGCGCCACAGAAAGTAAACGTCGCATCCAAACCCGGTTGGGCCAGTGGGGCAACGGCCAAAAAAGCCCGGTGATCTTTTGGCACCGGGCTTCTTTGTATTTTTAGAAGCTATGGGGATAAAAGTCTCTTTCACTTCGATTTGACCTGCAAAAGGATGTTAAAACCGACTTTATCACTTGCTTCTCCGAGCTTTTATGCTTACCCTGTCCCGGTACCTCATTATTTCGGTCGTTCGGAATAGCGAGCGGAGTAAGCGCGTCCGGGATTACGCTGAGCATTTTACCATCCTCTCAGCGGTAGCAAAGCCCAGCCGAACATGCGCACCGATTCTCTTATGCAAGTTCCTCTTTTTCGAGCACCTGAAGCGTATGCTTCTCAAGCTCCCCTGCTGCGCTATGATTTAATGGGTATAGTCTAGAATCGTGATTTCTTCCCCTACGGCAGCTTTTACGATTTCCTTCATCCGCTTGGCAAAGGGGCAGGGATAGCCGATGGGGGTCCCCTTTTGAATGCAGGATGCCAACGCGATGGTGTCCGCACCCCGTTTTACCAGCTCTTCGGCGCGAAGTACCGACTTTTTACCGGGGCAGCCGCCGCAGTTGATGAAGCCTATGATCTCAATGTCCTCGGTCACGCCTTCAAAGGCGCCTTTCCGCATCTGGATCATCTTAAAATCGGTGGAGCCGGGGCAAAAATCCTCGGTCTGCATACATCTGATGATTCCAACTTTCATGATATTACCTCCTATTTTAGTTGCCAACGCGGTCCATATTACGGATACACTCCTTTGACGTCTGAGCAATATCTACACTCGCATGTCAATTCAAAATTGCCTGATACAGTGGCCGCTTCAGCCCAGTGGTATAATAATTATCAAATTTGAGTATCAAGTTTACTCGGCAAACACCCGATTGTTCTGTACCACCAAGGAGGGAGAACCCTATCTGTCACTTTGAATAAAGGAATTGAAGGATAAGTCATGACGCCGATGGACCTAACCCTCGCCCTTCCCCGGAGCAGCCTATGAAAGAAGATAATTCAAGGGGAAGGGTAACCTTGGGCTTCGAACTCGAAGAGCTGAAGCCTTCAACGCCTTATGGCTTTTTTCAAGCAGCAACCGATGCTTTCGCATAGGCATTTAGAGATCAGCGGCTATGGGTTACCCTTCCCGTCGAATCGGCTTCCCTGAACAACTTCTCTAGGGAAGTGCGAGGGTTAGGTCCAAACCCTTATCATGCCTTCGTATTTTCTTGCGGAGCTAACTTGATACTCAGATTATCAAAAAAACAGCGCCAATTTGATAATGGGCAGTTTTTTTGGAAATGTTACACATGTCGTAAGTTTGACAAGTGTAATGTTTTTCTTGTATAGTATAGGCATAGAAAAAACAGCTGTCAATGATATTGCCAAAAGTTTGACGAAAAGGAGATTTTGTCGGTGTACATTGGAAATAACCCTTCTGCGTTGCGTTCGCGTGAGGAAATCGTACAGGCATTTTTGCGGTTATTGGAGCATACTTCATTGGAGAAAATCTCCATCAAGCAGATTATGGATGCTACCGATCTGTCCAGACAGACTTTCTATCAGATTTTCGATTCCAAGGAGGAAATACTGGAATATTATCTGGATGATGTATTTGGGAGATTTATTACCGGGGCAAAGCAGTACACCATCACCAATTTATGCGATGCCGCCAAGCTGTTCTTTTCATTTTTTGATCAGTATAAGGCAACACTGCAACTGTTCATACAAAACGGAAAAAGTTGTGTCGTTCAGCGTAAGTGCCGGGAATTTTTGCAAAAGGATCGGTATATCCACTATGAACTACAAGGCGTAAGCAACGAGCAGGAAAAAGCCTTCGCCGCGACTTTTGTCATCAGTGGCATGGTCGGGATGCTGGAGCAATGGATTAGAGAGGATCAGTCTCCTGTTATGGATGCAGATGATTTAGCACTTCTGGTGTGCCACATTACCAATTCAAAATCGTAAAAGGAAATCCCGCGGACACAAATGTTTTCAGTGCAACGACATGAAGGATGAATGTCGTTGCACATAGCATCCTGGAATCCTATTGTTTTTGCTTACCCGTACGCCCGAACGATGAAAGACCGTGTAGCGAAAAAACTTGGGGATCAGTCAAAATACTTGATTACACATGTTGAAAGGGGTAAATATCTATCATGATCTATCTTGACTATAACGCGACAACTCCAATCGCCAATGAAGTAGCTCAAGAAATGCAGCCCTACATTGGTGAACGCTTTGGAAACCCTTCCAGCAATTACGATTTAGGGGTTGCGGCAAAAAAAGCCGTTGCCGATGCGCGGGCAAAAGTCGCCGGGCTTTTAAATTGCTTACCGGAGGAGATCGTTTTCACCAGCGGCGGCAGCGAGTCCAACAACTCCGTCATTAAAGGAGTCGCGTTCTCTTTGAAAGATAAAGGGAACCACATTATCACCTCCCGGATTGAACACCCGGCGGTATTGAATCCATGTAAGTACCTGGAGAAGCTGGGCTATGAAATTACTTATTTGCCGGTGGACGAATACGGTCTAATTAACGTATCAGACCTGAAAGAGGCGATTACCCCGAAAACCATTTTGGTAACGATTATGCACGCCAATAATGAGACGGGTACGCTTCAGCCGATTGCTGAAATCAGTGCGATTTGCCATAAACATAACGTTCTTTTGCATACCGATGCCGCCCAATCGGTGGGTAAGATTTCCGCAAACGTAGTTGAACTTGGAGTAGACTTTTTAACCGTCGCCGGCCATAAGCTCTATGCTCCGAAAGGCGTCGGTGCTCTATTTATCAAAAAAGGCGTCCATATTGAACCGTTCATTCACGGTGCGGGTCAAGAAAACGGGAGACGGGCGGGAACTGAAAATGTAATCTTTGCGGCGGCTCTCGGCAAAGCGTGTGAAGTCGCCAAGGATGCGCTTACCGGCTCGATAAATGATAACCATAGCATCCGACAGCTTGAAGAATTAACCAGATATTTTTACCTTCAACTTGTGCAAACTTATGGGGATAAAATAAAATTAAACGGGCATCCCCAAAAAAGGCTGCCGAATACCTTAAATATCAGTTTTGTCGGCTATAACGCCGGCGAGATAATCAATAAATTCGGAGATGTGGCTGTGTCAACCGGTTCCGCCTGCCATTCCGGATTAACGTCTATTTCACCGGTATTAAAGGCTATGGGGGTTTCCGAAGCAATTGGCCGAAGCGCCATCCGGTTTAGTCTGGGAAGATATACAACCCGAACTGAGATGGATACGGTGCTTGAAAAACTGGAAGCGATATTAATCTAATGGAATTAAGACTTGGGGATGGTTGGCCATTATCAAAATAAGGTTCAAAGGGGAATCCGGTGTAAATTTTTATTTTGATAAAGCAAGCGCCTACCCATTTTGGTCAGCGCTTATCAAAGGCGGAGATGAGATTCAAATGAACAAGGCAAATGTATTTGCCGGGAAATCTGCCCAAAAAGCGTTAGAGTTGTTTTCATAAGTTTCAATGCTATAATAGCACGTTATTGCAGAGAGCTCAAATGATGGGCTCTCTTTTCTATCCTGAAAATAAAAACTCGACCCCCAAAAAATTTACCTTATTTTCTTATATTTGATGGTGCCTTTTTAAAAGCGTTGTGATAAACCCTGTCCGAAGGCCAGGGTGAACATAAAAGCTCAGAAAAGCAAGTGATAAAGTCGTTTTTTAGTCCATTGAAAGGATGATTTCCGAATTTGAGGACTTTATCACTGGCTTTTAAAGTATGAGCGCCTGCGGATAATTAGAATCATCGAATGAGGTTAACGAATTTTGGCTGTGGGATAAGTCGGGGAAATATCAGCTTTAAATGATTTGTAGCTATGGAGGCTGTAAACAAAGGCAAATTGCCGTATTCGTCGCGAAATGAGCGGAGAGCCCGCCAGTACTGATGTTTTCGTTCGGTATATGCCAATTCTTATGAAACCATGATGGGAACATTAAGAATTTGTAAACGGCCTTGGATATCCAAAGCATGCTTGACTTTTGTGATAAACTATTATGGGATGATATTCGGATGATTCCTGTAACGGATTACTTTACCCAAGGAAAGCTGGCAGATAACGTTGCACTTCGATTTTTTGCATCAAGATACTGAAAAAAGACGGGATATGATACTGAACGGCTCAAGTTGGAAAACCATTCTTTTTTTATCCATCCCCACCTTGATGATGGGGATTGTCCAATCCATCATACCGGTGGTAGACGGCTTATTCATCAATAACATCGCCGGAACGGTCGCGGCCAGCGCCATTGCCTATTCCGGACCGATCATCAACATGATGGGCGCCCTGGCGCAAGGCTTAAGCGCAGCCGCAATGGCCATCATCGGACAGACAAACGGCAGAGGCGATTTTGAGGAAGGGAAAAGAGTATCGGCACAGATAGTGATCCTGGCTTTTCTGTTGGGAATTATCACCGCTCCCATTCTGGTATTACTCGCATTCCCCATCTCCTGGCATATCAATGCGGATATCTCCCATGGTGTTTTCGTGTATACGGCCCTCAATGCACTGGTCATTCCTTTTTCATTCCTGGAATCGATTTATAATGCCATTAAAAGTGCCGCGGGCAAGCCGGAAGCGGCATTTGTGAGAATGCTTTTAATGCTGGTCTTGAAAATACTTTCCAATACTCTGTTCATTGCCATATTCCGGTGGAATATCGTCGGCGCGGTGATGGCTTCACTTTTGTCCAATATTTTAATCTGTATTTGGATGTATTACGAGCTCTTCATGAAGGACAGCCATGACCGGCTGGAAATCAAGGGCTTCCAATTTGATTTTCATATTATCCGGGAGCTTTTCAGGATCGGCATCCCGTCCATGCTTTCAAGCCTCATTCTGAATCTGGGCTTTTTCTTGATCAATAATGAAGTCGCCAAATACGGCACCATTGTGATGAACGGGCAAGCCATTGCCAATAATATCACTTCCGTCTGTTTCATCTTGCCTTCTTCATTCGGTTCCTCCGTTACCACCATGGTCAGTATGAACATCGGGGCCGGACAAAGCCAAAAGGCGAAAGAGTCTTGTATCGTGGGCTGTATCATTAGCGCGATTACTGCCGCAGTATTGATAGCGATTGTCGTGCCCTTATCCTCCCACATGACGGTGTTGTTCACGCGCGAAAGGGAGGTGTTGGAGGTGGCCAACAAGGCTCTCCATATCTATACCTATTCCGTGGTTGGTTTCGGTATCTGTATGGTGCAGCAGGGCGCTTTTATCGGGCTGGGGCGTACCGGAATTCCTTTGTTCGCCAGCATTTTGAGAATCTGGCTTTTACGATATATCTTTATATTGCTTACCGAACACGTTTTAGGCCCTTATTCGGTATTTTGGGGCAATCTCTTTTCAAATTACGCCGCGGCGCTAATCACCACGATTCTGATTTTGCGAACCCAATGGGTTACCCATATTCCGCCAAAGGCGGTAAGGGTAGAAGCGTAATTGGAAGAGTAAAGGAAAAGGGTAAAATAGTAGCAAATATTCGAGCTTTACCGAATGTTTTATGGAATGAATCCAAAATTAACGGAGAGTATTGGCTGATGTTATTTGAGTATCGAAAAGCAACGATGGATGAGATTGATGTTTTAGCTCAAATGCGTGTATCAATGCTTTGTGAGGGTACGGATTATAACGATGAATTTCGCTGCAAATTGTACAACAACACAAAATCATTCATTAGCGGTGGTTTCGAAGGTAAGACTTTTATCACCTGGGTTGCTACTCAAAACCAAGAAATCATCGCAATGGGCGGACTGACTTATTATCTCTTGCCTCCCAATGACTGGTGTCCGGGAGGTAAAACAGCATATATAGGCAATATGTATACAAAACCTGCCCATCGCAGAAACGGTATTGCAACAAAGCTTTTTTCTTTGCTTATGGATGAAGCGAAAGAAAATTCTTGTGAAAGAATCTTGCTGGATGCAACCTGTATGGGCAGGCCTCTTTATGAGAAATATGGTTTTAAAAACTCGAATACTGCGATGGCGTATTATCCCTTTGGCATTATGTCTAAATAATGAATAAAAGTAGCTGCCTTTTCTTTTGTATCAATTTCAAAACCAGCATCTTTCACAAATTCCCCTAATATTCTAGAATGGAGAACCGGTGTTAGGAGGGATTTGTACTTGAAATTTTTCGTGAGTCTGCTATTGATTTTCGCAATCTCTTTTTCAGCTAGGGGTTTTGACTTGAGCCTGCCAGAAGTCGAGGGGAGAATGGTTAAAGGGGGCTATCTCGATACGCTTTACGCGGCATATTGGGCTGCCGGGCAGGGTGAAGCAATGATTCCAATCTTGGAGCAGATGCTGTCAACCCCCAAAAAATATCAAAAGGAACCCTGCGCGGCCACCAGCGCCTACCCGTTTAACGTGATTTGGGCGCTGGCTCATATTGATTCCGATCGGTCGCTGAAAATCCTGATGAAATTTTCCGGGGGGAGGACGAAAAATTTTGATCAAGCAGTGGCCCGGCTGGCAATCCAAGGATTCCGATTGCGGCGGGCCAAACAAAGTGAAGTTTATGGAGTACTGGTAAGGGCGGAGGGGAAACTGCTGGAACGGCCCAGCCCAAAGGCGCGCGTTCTGAAATTTTTGCAATCCGGCCAGAGCGTTAAAGTCTTAAAACCCTACCTTGAAAATCAAAAGGAGGAAGGGCCGCGCGGCGGCCCGGCGGTTTTCGATTCCATCGAACTCATCCCCCAGGGGGAGCGGGGCTATCTTCAAAGGTTCGGCGGGGATTTCACTTCGTTCATATGAACAATAGGATGTGTCTCAGTCACCAGCTTTTATGGAAATTTTAAGCTTGCCGCTGTCGGCTGAAATATTGATCCGGCCGAAGCGGCGGTGTTGCGGTTGGCGATCCTCGCGCCGGGACCCGGGATCGTCCTTAACAGCTCGCCTGTCATATTGGTACAGATTCCAGCGATCCATGACCGCCCCGATCTTGCCTTCATAATAATTTCCGCCTAAATGATTGTAGCCCAGATCGGCAATTTCCCGGCAAAACTGTTTGGAGGCTTTGGCGTAGGACCAGCCGGCCGCGATTCGTCTCTGGTAGTTGGCCCGGGCCGGCTGGTATTTTCGAGTGATTAGGCCGCCTAAATAATGGATCGCATCCGTCCGGGAAGCGAAGCGCCGATACCAATTGTCATACCGGGCATCCTCTCGAAAAATAAGACGGTCCCCGCCGTGACTGGCGATAACGGGAACCCGGCCTCCGTCCTCATCCGGCTGCCCTTTCAGCTGCCAGCCGCCCTCCGGATTTTGGGCCCAGACTTTGATCCCGAAAATATTATTGGCGTAGTAGGCGGAACGGGTAAAGCCGTAACCTCCTTCGACGCAGGCCATACCGATGATGGCGCTGGCTGGAATCCCATAAACTGAACTGGCCGAGATGGCCGTATTTTTGATGCTGTTGATGAAACTGACCTGTTCGTTGTAGGTCGGATGCCCGATGGCCGGATTATAGGCATAACTGTTCCGCCCCCTGACCCGGTCTTCATAGGGGAGCGGCTGAAAAAGCGCGGCGTGAACGATTCCCGTTCCCGCCAATACGATGAGCGTCATGGAGAAAATGACCAATTGGAAGGATTTTTTTTGTTTCATGGATGCCTCCTGGGGAGTTTCAAGCAAAATTAAATACTGTAAGTTTTGAATTTTTCTCCCTGTATTTCCTCTGGAAATTGATTCTAGGAGATGTTTCCCAGGTCCATCAAACAAAAAAACTCGCTGATTGGTCAGGAAGTTTTTTGTTTTGTTTTGGAAGTTTGAAGAGTGGAGGGTGAAGTTTGAAATTAAACATTTGCAGGAGAGTCTATGATCGTTGAAGAATACTCAAAAGTAAAAAAATGGGAAAGACTAAAAGATGAAATCGGATTTGCCGGAACGGACATTTGCATTTGCGGTTGAGATAGTTGAACTTTGTAAGGAGTTAAATGGGAAGCGAGGAATTACTCGAACGTTGTTGACTCAGCTTCTGCGCTCTGGAATTTCAGTGGGCGCCAATGTTCAGGAGGGGCAATCGAGCCAGAGTACGGCTGATTTTCTGACAAAATACAGTATAGCTTGTAAAGAGGCAAGAGAAACACATTATTGGTTAAGGTTACTCGTTGCAACAAATTTAATTTCGGAGACCGGGTTAAGAAGCTACTTGCCGAATCCAACCAGTTATTGGCGATTTTGACGGCAATTATTAAGAAGCTGAAAGCAAAAAAAGCTTAATAATCCGACATCCGTATTTCAAACTTTACATTTCACTCCTCAAACTTTTTTTGAAGAGTGAAGGGTTGGAGGCGGCAAGAAGGGTTGGAGGCGGTAATATGAAGGTATTGGCACTAAACGGCAGCGCGCGAAAGAACGGCAACTCCGCCACGATGCTCAAAAACGCAATGGAGGGCGCAAAAGCGGCGGGCGCGGAGACAAAACTGATCAACCTCTACGACCTGAATTACAAGGGTTGCACGGGCTGCGAGGCCTGTAAGCTGCTTGGCGGCAAGAGCTTTGGGCGCTGTGCTTTGAGGGACGATCTGACTCCGGTTCTGGTGGAGGCCATTGCGGCGGATGTTTTGCTCATTGGCTCCCCCATCTATTGGCACGATATTACCGGGATGCTCCGCGCATTTTTGGAGCGTTTCTGGTTTCCCACGCTGACATACACCAAGGAGAGAAAACTCCTTTACCCCAAACGCATTAAGGTCGGCATGATTTTCACAACCAACGCTCCCGCGGAGTATTACGTAAACTACTATGATGGCCTCATGAAAACTTCCTCAGGGCGATACGGAGTACGTCACCGCTGAAGACACTTGGCAGTTTGACGACTATTCCAAATACGCCGCCGATATGTTTGATGTCGAGGCGAAAAAACGCCGCCACGAAGAAGTGTTTCCCGAGGAATGCAGGAAGGCTTATGAAATGGGCAAGCGTCTCGCTACGGGGAATAACTATGGCTTTGACTAAGCGATTCACCGCGCGACAAAAGCAAAAAATTAACAGGCAGTCGACCCGGGCGAATCGGCTGCTTTTTATTATAAAATAGAAGATAGCGGATTCTTTTTTTCTCTATTTCAAGATTAATTTGGCCATAATAAATCGGAAAGGGGATTGAACAGTATGCTCAAAATAGAGGGATTCCTGGAAATGCAGCCTAATGGCAAGTATTTAGTGGGCGGGGAGCACGAATTGACCTCGGGGGAGTCGATTCGTATCAAAATGAGTGATGACCAATGGTTGCCGATGCGAATGGAACATGACGGGGAAACCTATTACCTTACAAACGGTGAGGTATCTTTTTACCCGAAGAGAATGTTCGTCCGATACGAAAGCAGCCGCAGCTGAGATAGCCGGGGAATCAAAATAGGACGAGAGGGTGGAATGTGACCCCTCTTTTTTGTATCGTCCTTAAATTGTATTTGCCTTTATTTTTAAAAGTTTTCCCTCAAGCAAATAATCGATTCGACACCCCAAAAAATTCCGCAATCCTAATCAAAGTCGCATACTCCGGCTCCCTCTGATTACTTTCATAGCGGCTTATCGTCTATTACTTGTTACTGAAGTTCCTCTTGTCTTGAACCTTGATTCACTTGATTAAAGGATTACCTTGATGAATTTTGTCTCTGAAAACGCTTGCCGTTTCTGTCTTTCGGATACCTATGGGTAATGATGAGGCCTTGCGACGGAGATGGGATGGACCATCCCAAAGCTTCGAAGTAATCATTCGCCCATCCCGGCAAAACCGGGCTTAGCCCCTTGCCGAAGCAATACCATGAAGCGCAAAAACCAAGGTCAGCAACTTCTGCTGACCTTGGTTTTCCGATGGAAGGAACCGGTTATTCTTAAATGGAATTTCGGATAACTCATCCGTCCGCATATCGGACTCCCACCCCGAGATTAATACCGTTCGAATTTATGCCGCAATAACGAACAGCTCCCCCAAAATCCGGCCAGGATTACCGCCAGCGAACCGAGCGCCCCGCAGAGCTGGACCAACCATTGGCGCCGGGACGTGGGTAAGACATAGATGTTGCCATGGTTTTTGACGACGATCTCATGGGTTCCCGCCACATTGAAAAGTAGAAAGGCCAACCCGACTAAGACCGTAATGATGCCGAAGGCAATTACGATTGTGGCCAGGCGCGCTCGATTACGGATGAAACTGAAGCTTTTCGCCGTAATATAAGAGAACATGATCACAATGGCGATGATGGCCATCACGGTTATGTATTCAATCAAGCCGCTAAAGTGAGTGAACAATACCATGCGTGACATTCCGAATTGGTTAATCACCGTCCAAAGAATCTTGGATAAAAGCATCCCGGAAAGGTTGATGCTGATTGCCAAAAGGAACTTACTCAGGAGCAACTTCTCCGGTTGCAGCGGCAGCGACAGCTCCAATTGCGCCGTGCCTTTCCGCAGCCAGCTGACGGTGGCCGTGACCGAAAGCAGCCAGGTATAAACATAAAAATACATGCTATACAGCGCGGCGATTCCATCGACACCGCTGGAGAAAGGCTCGATATGCCGCGGGAAAATTGCCGTTGCAAGCAAAACTGCGCCATAACTCAGATAAAGCCAACTATACCGCTGGACAAAATTGAACAGGTCCCATTTGATTAACTTAAGCATTTTGATAAACCTCCAGATACCATTCTTCGATCGACTTGCCGTGTTCCGACCGGATGTTGTCGGCGCTGCCGGAAAAGATTAGCTTCCCGTGATGGAGGAATAGTACTTCGTCCAGGAAAGCCTCGACATCCTTGACGAGATGCGTGGCAATGATGATCGTGCACTCCTCGGTTAACCCGGTCAGGATCGTTTTGATAATTTTATTGCGCGTCAACGGATCAATGCCGCCCAGCGGTTCATCCAGCAGGTAAAGACGCGCTTTTCGGGAGAAAGTCAACATGATCAGCACCCGTTCCTTCATCCCTTTGGACAAACGGCCCAATTTTTCCTGGGGGTCAATCTCTAAAAAGGAGCAAAGCTCGCTGGCGCGTTCGGAGTCGAAGTCACTGAAGAGATCCCGGTAGTAATGGATCGCATCCTGGACCGACATCCATTCAAAGAGCGCGTTATGATCGGGCATATACGAAATGAATCGTTTGCTTGCGAAACTGAGCGGCTCATCGGCGATGGCAATCTCGCCCGCATCCGCTTGGTAGATATGCATCAGCGTTTTTAAGAGCGTCGTCTTTCCGGAACCGTTCGGCCCCAAAAGGCCCACCACCCGGCCGGCCTCGAGTTGAAAGCTAACCCCGAGCAGCACTTGCTTTTTGGCGATCTTTTTGGATAAACCGACGACTGAGACTAGATTGTTCATGATTCCAGCGCCTTTCTGAGCATTTCGCAGATTTCAGTTTTTGAATAGCCAAGACTCTCCATACCGCCGATAAAGCCGGTAATGAACTTCGCGGACATTGCCTCTTTGAGTCCGGCGATAACCGCGGCGTCTTCCGACACGAAGCTTCCGATGCCGCGTTGGGTAAAGATGATGCCTTGCCGTTCCAGTTCCGAGCAGGCGCGTTGCATGGTATTTAAGTTGACTTCGAATTTTTCCGACAACGCGCGTACCGAATCCAGCCGGCCGCCGGGAGTGAGCGCCCCGGTCACGATCTCTTTTTTAATTTCGTCCATGATTTGGAGATAGATGGGGGTGGTATGATCGAATTTCAAATTGCACCTCACAGTGTTCCTGTGTTCTATACATATAATACACCGATACCCAAAAATGTCAATCAAAATCATAGAAGTGAGGGTTGGAGAAGTGTAGGGGGCGGATGAAGACGGGTTTTTGAAGATTGGCGAGGTGAGCAAGAGTAGACGACTGGGGAAAAAGTCAAAAATAATAAAATAGTAGTAAGTTTAAGAGATGTACTTTTCCAATATAAAGATTTATATATGGTATTGTAACCGGCATGTTACAATCAGCCTGACCGGGTCCAGTTGTGACGGAAGCAGTGGAGATGGGGGAAGGGACTTCCGGCTGCGGATTTAGCTAAGAACGTAGCTGGCGGATATAATTAGGGAGTTTGGAGCTCCTTTTTTTATTGGAAACGAACTTACCCGTTCTCCGGTTATCATCAGTTCGCCGGAGGAGTCCGGGCGCTTGCGACGGGTTTCGGCCGATTCCGCCAAACATTTCAAGTTGAAAAGCGCATCGTTTGCCAATATTTGCTCGGCTTTTGGTTTACGGGTTCCGGGTTAACCTGTGGTAAAATGTTTTTAAAGATTTTGTCATAAACATCAGGCTTAGGGCAAAATTTAACCGGTCCGGAAAAATTCCAACACGCTTGGAATGATGGCCCTTTTAAAACGAGATATTCGCTTTTGCCTGGGGAGGGGTTGTTCCTGAAATATATTCAGGCAATTTTGAAACGGTTGCCCATCAAAGATACCGGAAGCTTACAAACCAAGCTTTTTATCTTTTTTTTCGCCGTGATGGTTTTGATGGCCTTTTTGATCAGCACGGCTTCCTATTATGTCTTTAAAGGATTGATCAGCCGGGAGATCGGCCGTTCGCGGGTGGACGTACTGAGGCAGATCGGGGAACGAACCCGCGTCATCAAAAGCAGTATTACCACAGTTTCCAATCTATATTACGGCGATGAGCGAGTCTATCACGTTGTCTCGCGGCGCGCCATCGATGAAGACAGCCAGCGTCTGCTGGTAAAGAGTTTAAAAGCAATTGCGTCAAAATATCAAAAAGCCTTTGAACAGATCAACGTAACCTACTATGCCGTGGTGATCGGAGAGAACGGTTTCGGGTTCTGCTCCACCGCCAACGGTGAAGGTTACAATTACCGCAAAATCCCCAAAATGCTTTGGTACCGCAATGTAATTAAAACCGACGGGAAAATCTTCTGGGTAAGCAGTTACGACGACTCCGACAACGCCAAGGAAAGCCGATACGTATTTTCAGCGGCCCGGATTATCAAAGATAAGCAAACCGGGGAGCGGCTGGGAGTCCTGTTGATTAATATCGAGGAACGAAAGCTTTTTGAAACGTATGGCAATGTCTTAAATGGAAAAAACTCCATTTCCATTGTTGACGATAGGGGAAGTTTTGTATCGCACAGCGATGAGCACATGTTGGGCATCAATTTCTATGATATGAAAAGGTTTCGGGAGATCTTCGAGCCCAATAGCTTTCGGATCATCAAAAAAGGCAACGATCCCATCCTGTTATCGAACTACGTCGACCCCGAAACCGGCTGGACGATTGTGGAGGAGATTCCGGTCGGAGAGTTGCTGGCTCCGTTAAATAAAGTAAAGTATACCATTTTGGGGATTTTCTGTTTTTGCACGCTGCTATCGTTTATACTGTCGTTTTCTTTCGCCAATAAAACGGCGAAACCATTGAAGCAATTCTGTCTCTCCATGGAGAAGGTCCAAAAAGGCGATCTGGATGTGATCTCCGACATCAAAGGCTGGGACGAATTGCAACAGCTTAGCGACGGGTTTAATCAAATGGTGCAAAAGATCAAAGAGTTGATCCGCGACGTCAAGTTGGAAGAGCGCCTTAAACGAAAGGCGGAGCTGGATTTTTTACAGGCGCAGATCAATCCGCACTTTCTGTATAATACCTTGTTTTCGATCAAATGCCTGATTTCGATGGGTAAAACTTTCCAGGCGGAACAGATGCTTGCCGCATTCATGGTGTTGCTGGAGAGAGTGTTCAATCGAAAAGACGAATTCATCACGCTTGCGGAGGAGATCGAATGCCTGCGCCAGTACGTCTTGATCCAACAGTACCGGTATTCGCACAAGTTCGAAGTTTCCTACGATCTACCGCCGGCGGTTTTGGACTACCGGGTTCCCAAATTGATTCTTCAGCCGTTGGTGGAAAACTCCATATTTCATGGGATCGAGGCCAAACAAGAGCCGGGCAGGATCGTGATTAGCGCCGAACGCAAAAGAGATGAACTTTTCATCCGGGTGATCGACGACGGCGCGGGAATGGACGATGCGGCCTTGAAAGCCATCTGGAATAATCAGAATGGCAAGCAGGAAAAGCGATTTAACGGAGTGGGCATTATGAATGTTCAGCAAAGGATTCAAATGAATTTTGGCATCCAATACGGACTGAAAATATTTAGTAAATTGGGAAAAGGCACCAAGATTCAGATAAATCTGCCGGTTATCGACTGATCCCGTTTCAATTCTTTGCCAATGGGGAGGGAGCGCAGGTTGAAAATCCTGATTGTGGACGATGAGACCCCAATTCGCGAGTGGATTGAGTTTTGCATCCGAAAGCTTGGCGCCGCATACGAAGTCGTCGGACTGGCCACGAACGGTCTGGAAGCCTTGGAGATCTTTCAATCCACAATGGCTGACGTCGTTTTTATCGATATCAAAATGCCGATCATGGACGGAATGGAATTGATGAAACAGGTCAAGTTGTTAAAACCGGCTACGGAAGTCATCGTGCTGACCGCCTACAGCGATTTTGAATATGCCCGTTCGGCAATTAAGTACGGGGCGCTGGATTATATTCTAAAAACGGAAATCAATGATCGGATGATCGCGGAAATACTGGACAAGGCTAGTCAAAAGAATAAAAGCTCAGGTGAGCATGACCGTTATAACCTCGATACGATCTATTGGAAACGGGAAACTTTTTTCCGGCGGTTAATCGCTCAGAACGCAAAAACTGTCGATATCTCCGAGACCGAGCTTCAGGAGCAAAATATCCCCCTGAAGAACGGCTATTTATTTGCCGTGGCTTTAAAAGACGGCGCTTTCGACCAGGGGTTCCATTTTGACAGGCAGGCTATCATTGCAAGGCCGGATGCAATTCAGAATATTTTTGGATTTACTTACGATAAAAATATCTTTGTAATCCTGGCGAATATTACGGGTCTCCATAGTTTGGCGGAGCAACAGAAAACTGTAGCGGAGTTTGCTCGCGGGTTGCGGGAGTTTTACCGGTGTACGCTCGGCGTCAGTACCATACAAAGCGGTTTGAAGTGGATTGCGGCAGCGGTAGATGGCGCGGTTCACCAATTGGAACTGGAGTTTTATAACGGGGAAGGCAGCATCAATCAAATGGCCCCGGTTGACAATGGTGCGGAGCTTTTAAAAAAGTTGGAGGCGATTCGCGATTCAATCACGGAGACGGTTCAGCGCAATGGCGCAAGCGCCGTTACAGCACCGCTGGAGCAACTTTTTACGTTTATCCGGGAGCATAAAATCGGCGACATCGGGGGAGTCAAAAACATCTGCGGCCAGATCATCGATTTTATGTACGATTTTGTGGAGATTGACCGCAGGACGGAATTGTATTCCTCATATAAAATTAATGAAGAGATCGCTAAACTCAATCATCTTCAAGCCCTGCAAAGCTATGTGATGCGCAAAATGAGCGACGTTCTTGACGGCGCCCGCAAAGGAAACCCAAACAAAAACTATTCCCCGGCCATCGCCAAAGCGGTTGATTATATCCATCAGCACTATACGGAGTCCATCAACCTGACCCATGTCGCCGGCCTGGTCCATTTGAATCCGGAATATTTTTGCCGGCTTTTCAAAGAGGAGACGGGTCGCAATTTCAGCAATTATCTGGCCGGTTTGCGGCTCGGGAAGGCAGTGGAGCTCTTGAAGAAATCCGATCACAAAGTCTGTGAAATTGCCGAACGAGTGGGTTATTCCAACCTGAGTTATTTTTCAACGCTTTTCAAGAAGCACTATGGAATAAGCCCTTTCGACTTTAGAAATCGCAATATGAAATGAGGGATTACCAAAATCCATAACCGGTTCAACACGGGAATCTTCGACCGCCGTAGCAGAAACTCCACCACGGCGGTCTTGGCTTATTTGAGGAAGGAATGGGAATCAGCAACAAAGTCAGTTTTTTAAAAACATATCAAAATAATGTAACATATTTTTTAAACAAAGCGCTCCTTCACGATAACATGTCAAAAAAGAGTAATAATCCCTAAGTTTACTTTATATCATCGGCATCCCAGCAGAAGTATGATAAAGGTACTTTCAATACAATGGAAACTTTAAATAACTTTCCTGCTCGCGGCGGAGAAAGGAGGGCGATGAAGGGACTTGCCCAAAATCAAAAAGGGAGAAAAATAAATTAGAGGGGTGTTCGTATGAAGAAATTTGTTTTGCTTCTGTTGGTTATCGCGATTATCGGGTCTACTTTTGCGGATTGCTCCGCGGCATCCAAACCCAAAAAACTGCCGGTTCTGAAGGTCGCCATTATGCCTTTTTTGTTGAGTCTGCCGGTAAAATACATGGTTGACAGGGGCTGGGACAAGGAGAACGGTTTCAAGATTGAGACGATTCTCTTCTCGACCGGCGCTCCGATGAACGAAGCTCTCGGCGCGGGCCTTTGGGACGTGGCTACCATCGGTACGGCGGCAGTCACAACCATATCGGTCTATAACGCGAAACTGATCGCCGAAACCAGCGATGCCGCCGGCGGGATCGAATTATTTGCCCGGCCGGACAGCCCAATCGCCAAAGTGAAAGGCTTTAATCCGACCTTCCCGACGCTCATGGGGAACCCGGAAACCGTTCGCGGCAAAACCATCCTCATGCCAATCGGCACCATTGTGCAACTGATGGCGCTAAAATGGGAGGAAAAGATTGGCGTCAAAGATAAGGAAGTCAATTCGGTGAATATGGAGTATGCCACGGCCTTTCAAGCCTTCAATTCAGGGCAGGGGGATCTGGTCGCCTTAAATCCTCCGCTCAGCTTCATGGCCCATGAAAAAGGATGGGTTAGCGTCTGCAATCTGAATGACTTAAAAATACCTCAATATGATAATGTTTTGGCGAGCAGTAACGCTTATGAGAAGAAAAAGAATTTGCTGGTGAAATTCGTAAGACTGATGTACCGCGCCAATGCTGAACTGAAGAAAAACCCGGCGCTGGAGGCTAAAGAGCTTTCCGCCTGGTATAAGCAGAATGGTCAGAATGTAGATGAAAAATTAGTCAAGGCCGAAGTAGCCTCCAGACCTTTGCTTACGGCCGAAGACGCGCGCAAAAAACCACTGGGTGACGCCATGAAGACGACCGCCGAATTCATGGCCAGTATTGGCAAGCTGCAAACCGACAAGCTGCCGATCTTCGATAAAAATATTGTAAACGACGTCTTGAAAGCAGCTTTGAGAAAATAAGCCAATCATACCCTTACCGGGGTGGAGGCTCCTGCGACTCTTGGGAGCCTCCCTTCTTATCAACTTAAGCGGGGTGGAAACTTGAAACCAGCCGTAAAATACCGGATCATCTCCGTAATTTCCTTATTGACAGTCATTTTTATCTGGGAACTCTTGACTGATATTCTGAAGATCGTTCAAAGCTATACGATGCCCAGTCCCTGGTCGGTAATCAGCGCTTTTTACACCAAGTTATATGATCCGAACCCCGATGGGGCCACGCTTTTTCAACATATTTTGACCAGCTTGCAGATTGCCTTGACTGGGTATTTCTTCGGCGCTTTGTTCGGGATACCGGTCGGAATTGCTATGGCTTGGAACAAAAAGTTCGACATGTTTTTCAAACCCATCTTCGATCTGGTCCGGCCGGTTCCGCCGATTGCCTGGATCCCGATAATGATTCTATGGTTCGGAATCGGTTTACCCGCTAAAGCGGCGATCATTTTCATTTCGGCCTTTGTTCCTTGCGTAATCAATGCGGAGGCCGGCATCAGACAAACCAGCCCGGTCCATATTTGGGTTGCCAGAACCTTTGGAGCCTCCAATTTCAGAATTTTACGAACCGTCGCGTTGCCAACGGCACTGCCGTTAATCTTCACCGGACTCCGGATTTCCTTGGGAGTCGCCTGGATGACCCTCGTGGCTGCGGAATTGCTGGCGTCGACCAAGGGCCTAGGCTACATGATCCAAATCAACCGGATGCTGGGGAGATCCGATATCATTGTCGTCGGGATGCTGACTATCGGCGGATTCGGAGCCTTATTATCCTTCGTTCTGCAATTATTCGAGCGTAAGTACGTGAAGGGAGGCAGGTAAGTTGAAGGCAGCTCAATGGCGCGAAAAACTGAGGAGTGACCGGCAAAATATTTTTTGGGCTTTGGCGGCATTTTGCAGCATTTTAATCTTGTGGCAGGCGACCGTCACCTTCACCCTGGGGGGAGCGGCATTGCCGGGGCCTTCGAAAGTATTAAACGAATTCTTCAAATCGTTTTATACTCCGATTGGGCAATACACGCTGCTAGGGCATATCGGATGGAGCCTGTACCGGGTACTGGTAGGCTTCACGGCTGCATCCCTGCTGGGGGTGGTTGTCGGGTTGGCGATGGGCTGGTCAAAGCTGGCCAAGGCGATTATCGGCCCGGTCTTCGAATGGTTGCGGCCCATACCGGCGCTGGCCTGGATCCCGCTAGCCATTCTCTGGTTCGGCATTGGGGAGACGACCAAGTATTTCATTATTTTCGTCGGCACGTTTACCAATGTCACCTTGAACGCCTATGCCGGAGCCAGACAGGTGGATCCCGTGCTGATTGGGGCTTCCAGGATGTTGGGGGCCAAAAAAAATCAGGTTTTTACCCGGGTCGTATTACCGTCCTCGGTCCCCCAAATATTCGCCGGTTTGCAGCTCGGATTTTCAACCAGTTGGATGTCGGTGCTGGCGGCGGAGATGGTGCGCTCGTCAGAGGGAGCCGGCTGGATCATTATCATGGGGCAGAATACCGGGAATACCACTCAAATTATCGTAGGAATCATCGCCATCGGACTGGTCGGTTTATGTTTGGCCACGCTTATGAGAGGAGTTGAACGGGGATTATGCTCCTGGAACATCAGAGGGACCTGACGCCGGGTGATTCGAATTCGAAACAGGTGATTATCCGTTGCGACAATATTTCCAAAGAATTCAATACCAACGGCAAAAGCTTTCAAGTGATTCAAAATATCGACCTGGAAGTCGTAGAAAATGAATTTGTAGTTTTATTCGGGCCGGGGCAATGCGGAAAGACAACGCTGCTCAATGTCATCGCAGGATTGGAGCAGCCTACCACCGGAACGGTCGAAGTCAATGGCAAACGGGTGGAAGAGCCCGGCGCCGATCGGGGCGTGGTCTATCAGACCACCGCGTTGTTTCCCTGGCTGACAGTACTGGGAAATGTCGAATTCGGGCCCAGTGTCCGCGGGATCAACAAAAAAGAGCGCCGGGAACGGGCCAAATATTTCATCAATCTAGTGGGTTTGAAGGGCTTTGAGAACCATTACCCCGTAAAGCTCTCGGGGGGGATGAAACAGCGGGTCGGGATTGCCCGCGCTTATTGCAACGATCCGGTAGTGATGCTGATGGATGAGCCCTTCGGTCACCTGGACGCTCAAACCCGCTATATGATGGAGGATGAGCTGGAGAAGATCTGGCAACGGGAACGCCGTACCGTCGTCTTTGTAACCAACAATATCGAAGAAGCCTTATTTCTGGCGGACCGGATTGTCTTGCTCAACAACTGCCCGACCAGCATCAAAACGGAATACCGAATCAATCTCCCGAGACCGCGCAGTTATGTCGATCCGGAATTTTTACGGTTACGACAAGCTATCACCGAAGCCATGGATAAATCGCTCTGATGGAGCTTGGAGGATGAAAAAGTGATCACGAAAGACAAAGTCAAGGTCAAAGTCAGTAACATGACCAAATATTTCGGAGATCTATGTGTGCTGGATAATATCTCATTCGATGTCCAGGAAGGGGAGTTCCTGTGTATCGTGGGTCCGACCGGCTGCGGCAAAACCACCTTTTTAAACACTTTGACCAAACTCTATGATGTAACCTCCGGGGAGATCCTGGTCAACGGCGAACCGGTCGATTTGAAAAAACACAATCTGGCGTACATCTTTCAAGAATACTCCACCATGCCCTGGCTGAAGGTGGAGGAGAATGTCCGGTTTGGCTTGGAAATTAAAGGCCTGCCCGAAGCGGAAATCAAAAAAAGGGCCGACGAAGTGATCAAAATGGTCGGGCTGGAACCTTTTCGAAGTTACTATCCGAAGCAGCTGTCTGCCAGCATGCTGCAACGGGTGGTGATCGCCAGGGCTTTTGCCGTCCAACCGGAACTGTTGCTCATGGATGAACCTTATGGCCAATTGGATCTGGACTTGCGGTTCAAACTGGAGGATGAACTGATCCGCTTGTGGGAGAAGACGAAGACCACGGTCATTTTTATCACCCATAATATCGAGGAAGCGGTATATCTCGGCCAACGGATTCTGGTGCTCACCAACAAACCCACCAAAATTAAGGAAGAGATCATGAATGACCTTCCCCGGCCGCGGAATATCGTCGATCCGGCCTTTATCGATCTGCGCAACAAAGTAACCGATTTAATTAAGTGGTGGTAGCAGAGGACTCTTAGCAGGCAAAGCTGCAAATTGCCAGAATGGCTATTCGGCAATTTGAAATCCATGAAGAGGAGCTTTGACATGAAAGCGATTATGGTAATGTTTGATTCCTTAAACCGTCATTTACTGCCTCCCTACGGCTGCGATTGGGTGAAAGCGCCCAATTTTCGACGTTTAGCGGAAAGAACAGTTACTTTTGACAATTGTTATGTGGGGAGCATGCCGTGCATGCCGGCCCGGAGAGAACTCCATACCGGACGTTACAATTTTCTGCATCGCAGTTGGGGGCCGCTGGAACCGTTCGACGACTCCATGCCCGAAATCTTGAAGCAAAACGGCGTCTATACCCATCTGGTCAGCGATCACGGTCATTATTGGGAAGACGGCGGCTGCACTTTCCACACCCGTTACAGCTCCTGGGAAATCGCCCGGGGCCACGAGGGCGATCCCTGGAAAGGCGAAGTCGCGGATCCGGAGATCCCCGAAGCGATCGGCGGACAAGAACGGCTATGGCGCCAGGACTGGGTGAACCGGAAATATCTGCGGCGCGAGGAGGACCAGCCCCAGGCCAAGGTCTTCGAGATGGGGCTGGAGTTCATCAAGACCAACCGGGACGCCGACCGTTGGTTCCTGCAGATTGAGACCTTCGATCCCCATGAACCCTTCTTTACGCAGCAGAAGTATCAAGACTTGTATCCTCACCGGTACCAAGGCCCGCATTTCGATTGGCCCGACTACAAACCGGTCACTGAAAGCCCGGAACAAGTCGAGCATATCCGCTTCCAGTATGCCGCGCTGCTCAGCATGTGCGATGCCTATTTGGGCAAGGTTCTCGACTATATGGACGAATTCGACCTGTGGAAGGATACGATGCTGATCGTCAATACCGACCATGGTTATCTGCTCGGCGAGCACGACTGGTGGGCCAAAAGCATTCAGCCCTTTTACAATGAGATCGCCCATGCGCCGCTGTTTATCTGGGATCCCCGTTGCGGCAAAAAAGGGGAGCGCCGCGGCAGTCTGGTGCAGACCATTGATCTGCCGGCGACGTTGTTAGACTTTTTCGGGGTGGCCATTCCCCGGGACATGCAGGGGGTATCGCTCCAAGGGACGATTGCCCGGGACGACCAGGCCCATGAGGCCGTCTTATTCGGAATCCACGGCGGACACGTGAATATCACCGATGGACGGTATGTCTATATGCGAGCGCCGGTCAGACCGGACAACGAACCGCTGTACAATTATACTTTCATGCCAACCCATATGCGGAAACGTTTCAGCATTGCCGAGCTGTCTACTACCGAGCTGAGCGAGCCCTTTGCTTTCACTAAAGGATTGAGGGTCATGAAGATCAAGGCAAATACTTGGGAAGGGGTCAACTTCCATCAGTTCGGGACGATGTTGTTTGATTTGGCGAGCGACCCCCGGCAGGAACAGCCGCTTCACGATCCAGAGATTGAAGCGAGAATGATCCGGATGATGATCCGGTTAATGAAAGAAAACGATGCCCCGGCGGAGCAGTTTGAACGGTTGGGGTTGCCGCTTGAATAGCGGCCTGCCCCAATTCCAATCGCCGTCGTGATAAACAGCGAGATCATTACAATATCCGCAGGAGCGAACGATGTTTATTCATTTAGCCGGCGCAGACCTGGATGTGTGGTGGCCGGGCGTTATTTTACTGGGGGTTTTCATTGGCTCTTTAACCGGCCTTTTCGGAGTGGGCGGGGGATTTCTGCTCACTCCCGCCTTAAAAGTTTGTTTTGGAATTCCATACCCGATAGCTATCGGCAGCAGCCTGGCGCAATTCTTTGTAACCGGAAGTTTTTCGGCCTGGCGTCATTGGAGAGATAGAAATGTCGACCCCTTATTGGGGGCGATGATGGCCGGCGGCGCTTTGGCCGGGACCGAGATCGGGGTACGCCTCTTGAAGGTCATGGGTGACTGGAGTTCCATCATGCTGAATCATAAAGCCTGGCCGGTAAGAGACTTGCTGATCAATAGCATTTTTTTGATTTTGATGAGTCTGGTGGCGGTCTTCATCTGGCGCGAAACATCTCAATCCGGTGCGGATGAGGAAGCGGCCTCCTCCATGGCTCAGCATATCCAAAGCGTTAAGATTCCGCCGCTGATCACTTTTCCCTGTTCGCAAATTCTCAGCTTAAGCCCGTGGATCCCCATTCTCCTCAGCTTGATGGTGGGAATTCTGACCGGGATGCTCGGCATCGGCGGCGGCTTTATCAATTTCCCCCTGCTCATCTATGGCCTCGGCGTCCCGACCGCGGTGGCCGCGGGCACCAGCGCCTTTCAGATCATCTTCTCGACCGGCTACGGAGCCTTCCGGCATTTCTTTCAAGGGCATATCGAATTGACTCTGGTATTTCTGCTGGTCGTGGGATCGGTGCTTGGGGTCCAGCTCGGAGTGCGTGCTTCCAAATTATTGGGCGGTCGGAAGATCCGGCGCTGTTTCTGTGCGGTAATTTTATTGGGGATAGCCGTTATTCTCTTTGATCTATTCTCCGGGCTGGCATGATATTCCGGCTCAGGCAAGGGAATAGGGCTAGCCGCGTTCATCGAAAGATGAAAGCGGGAGGGAAAACTTGCCCCTTTCCCTACGATCCGGTCGACCGGTAATGGCGGACCCCGATCCGCCAAACTCCTAGACAGGGCAAGAGGAACAGGACTCCGGCCAATGGCGAAAGCATGAATAACCAAGCCCGCTGCCCTTCGGCCTTGCCGAGAAGGTAGAGCAATGGAAGGTAATTGACGCATCCGAACGGGATCACGAAGGTGAAGAAGCGGATCACCCATTTCTGATAGATTCCCAACGGATACTGTCCCATCTCGCGGCCGCCGTCGGTGAAGATATTGACGATCTCCAGGCCCTGGATGGTCCAGAAACACAGGGTCGCCGCCAGGATGAACAGGCCGGTGAAGATGCAGGCTCCGCTGACCACCATCAAGGTCAGGGTGAGCGCTTTGGGGACGTTCCAAGCGATGGGGAGACAGCTGACCGCCCAGATCAGGACGGCGCCGCCCTGGATCAAACGCCCGATCCGGCTGAATTCGAACCGGGAAGCGAGTACCTGCAGGACGGTGCCGCGCGGCCGGACCAGGATCCGGTCAAAGTCGCCGCCGGCCACCAGAGCGGAGAAGCCGTCAAAACCCCGGGCGCAACATTCGCTGTTGGCGAAGGCCATGTGGATCACGGCGAAACAAAGGGCGACCTCAAAGAAGCTCCAGCCCCGAATCGAACCGAACTTTTGAAACAGCAAATACATTCCGGCCAGGAGCGCGAAAGGCATGAACAACTGGCCCAGCGCCAGCAACCAGAAGGAAGAACGGTATTGCAACTGCGCCTTGAGCAGCAGCGCGATATAACGGCAGTAGAGTTTCACGGCCTCACCCTCCTTGAATGACCACTTTGCGCAGGACTTTGCCCAGCGCCCACCGGCCCAAAATCACCAGCGCCGCCAGCCATACCAGTTGAATCCCAATGCCCCGCCAGGCCTCCCCGACCGGAATATTCCCGCTGTAAATCCTGAACGGCAAATCGGCCGTCAAACGGAACGGGAGCAAGTAAACCAGGCGCTGCAACCTTTCGGGCATCAACGGCAGCGGAATCACCATTCCCGCCAAAAATTCGCCGACCGTCGAAAACACCATCAAAGAACCGGCAGGGGACATGGTGACGAAGACCGAAAGATACATGAACATCGAAAGCGCCACCAATACCAGGAGCCCGAGGATGAGCGCGATCACGAACAGCCCCAAAGCCGCCGGGTCCGGCGGCGGGATCAAGCGGTACGGCTGGGGGAGCAGGGAAGCGGCGATCAGAATGGGAAAACAGCGCAATAGGGCCGCCGCGAGCCGTTGCGCCAAAAGCTTGGAGAACCAAAGGCCGTAAATACCGGCGGGACGGCACAATTCATAAGCGACGTTGCCGCTGGTAATTAAATTGAGCAATTCCTGGTCGCGGAACCAGATCATGATGAAAGCCAGGAACGCCTGTTGCAGCCAGATGTAACTCACCAACTGCCGGAGGGTGATGGCCGGAGCCGCCGGGTTCTGGCTGTAAAAGGCCTCGTAAATCATGATAAAGAGAAAGCCCCAGAAGAACTGGGTGGCAATCCCCGCCAAGGCGGCCGTGCGGTATTGCAAGCCGTTGATGAGCCGTAATTTCAATACTGCCAGATACGCTTTCATATCCGGTACTCCTGATACAACTGGGCCATCAGCTCCTCGACCGGCGGCGCGTCGACCGTCACATCCACCAGATCCAGCTGCCGGGAGAGCGCGGCGATCGTCTCCGCTACCGAGGCTTGCAGCGTATCCACGCTGTAAGCCGCCCTTTCTGCCGTCCAAGAAAGCAGAGTGGTTCCGGGGATCAGCACCGTCTGCGGATGCTCCCGGAAAGCGACGGTGACCGTTTTGCGGGTCGTGAAACGGTGCTTGATCTCATCCAGATTGCCGTCATACAAAATCCGGCCCTTGCCGATCAATAGGATCCGCCGCGCCAGCGCCTCGATATCGTTCATATCGTGGGTGGTCAAAATCACCGTCACCTGTTTTTCCCCATTGATCGTCTTGATGAACTGGCGCACCGCGATTTTGGACACCGCATCCAGTCCAATCGTCGGTTCATCGAGGAATAACAACTTGGGGCCGTGCAAGAGCGCGGCCGCGATTTCGCAACGCATCCGCTGGCCCAGGCTGAGTTGGCGCACCGGTGTGTCGATGATCCCATCCAGTTCCAGCGCTTCGGTCAACCGCTTTAGATTGGCGCGGTACTCCTTCGGCGGCACATCATAGATGTCGCGCAGCATCTCCAAGGAGTCGATCACCGGCACATCCCACCACAGCTGGGTACGCTGCCCGAAAACCACGCCGATGTTTTTGACATGGGCGATCCGTTCCAGCCAGGGAGTCCGGTCCATCACCGTACAACGGCCCCGGTCCGGGACTAGGATTCCGCTCATCACCTTGATCGTGGTCGATTTCCCGGCGCCGTTGGGCCCGATGTACCCGACAATCTCCCCGGGGGCAATGGTAAATGACACCTCATGCAAGGCTTCGACCCAATCATACTCGCGATGAAACAGCGCCCGGACCGCCTGCCCCACCCCGGCGGAACGTTTGGCCACTTTGAATGATTTGGATAATCCCTCGACGATGATCAAGATTGTTGGCTCCCTTGCTATTTCTTGGAAAAGGACAATTATTTTATTACTTTACGGCGAAGTTGTCAAGGGGACGGGCGGATGCTTCAACCAAAAATCCCTAACACAATGGTCAGGGATTTCGAACCTCAGATAAATTACTCATCCGAGGCGGGATTGTCGCTTGGATTTCTCCTATAAGACTACCTTCCGTCCAATGTCTCGTATTTACGGCGTGTATAAACCCGGCGGTTCGATCCACCGAATTAGTCCAGGCCGATGGCGAGGATAAGCAGTGGAGCATTGCTGAGAAAATGCGTCAAGATGCACGCCCATAGATTCCGGCGCCAAACGTAAAGGATATAGATGAAAACAGTGCCGATTCCATGATAAAGCAGCCACTGCGTTTCAAAAAACTGAATATGAGGGAACACAAACACCATAAAACTCAGGGATACGGCAATCCACAGCTTTCCGGTCAATTCGCGCAACCGTTCAATGGAATATCCCCGGAAAAGAATCTCTTCAGTAACCGCTGTCGTGATAATAAGGGCGATGATCACTGGGAGCGGGAGGTTAATTAACGTATCAAGTCCTTCATTGTGCGGTTGAGGTGCAATCATATTCATTATCCAGTTCCAGCTCATCCCGATTCCCCAAAAGATACAGGCCCATTCCAAATCTTTTTTTGTGGGACGCGCCAACCGAATCGAGGCGAGACCTCGGCGCTCAATTACGATAATGTACAGCGTCAGGACCAAAACGGACAGCCAATTCCATAAGATGACCGATGGAGGTCCTTCCGGCCCGAACCGCGTTCCGAACAGGTTTAAAATCTTATGGATATAGCCAGGGAGATAGGCAATGGAGAGTCCGACCACGATAACGAAGCGATGGGACCAATTTTTGTCGGCGGGTTGCTTTTGAGTTATCGTTGAGATGTGTTCTTCCTTCATCACGAATCCCTCCTCAGCTATCATTCTAGCATCATTCAATTTCAACCGCAAAATCTTGAACCCCAGAACCTTGCGGACCCCTTAACCGGGTATATTGAATTCCTGAACCTCTCGGAAACACCACAGATGGCCGATCCGCCAATCCTTCCATTTTCGCACGATAGTGGATCCCGGACAAGTAAATGCGCATATCCTGAAGCGCCGCTTCTTCCTGGCAGTCGTGGACCGACTCGCAAGATAATAGCAGAAGCAAAGGTTGAATTTTAAATGAAACTTGACAAATTTCGTTAATTAGCGAAACTTGCCGAAAAAATTAATTTTGACGATGACGCCGATCGCATGTTATTGTTCCAGTCTTGATTTTTTGTGTCTTCAGGAGTAAATCCAGTTGATATTATTTATCATATAATAGAACGGGCAAGATAGATGAAAATTAGGGATGATTCAATGAAAATAACGGCTTCGACCCTAAAACGAAGTTTATGAAAATCAAATGGAATAAGCCAAGCGAATGGAAAGAAAATCATGGCATATGCTGAAAGTGGTGGTTCGTGAAATTGACGGGAGGAAAAGAAAATGGAATCATTGGGTATCTTAAGCGAGATTAAAGAAATTTATAGCAAAAACCGTAATATTATCCAATACCTCAAGAATGCAGAGAAACGGGATACGAATTCAATCGAAGACATCATGATCAGCTATGATTTTCAATCAGGAACTTATATCGAGGAATACTTGCAGAACCCCTCATTTCACCAAAAATACTGTTCGTGTTTATCAAAGGTTATGGAAGACTTAAACGTGGAACCATTGGAAACTCTGATGGAAATCGGGGTAGGCGAAGCCACCGTTTTGGGCCCGCTGCTTAACTTATTAAAAAAGGCGCCAAGGCATTGTTATGGTTTCGATATTTCATGGTCTCGCATCAAATACGCTAAACGATTCTTAGAAGCATTAAAAGTGACGAATGTGGAATTGTTTGTGGGAGATTTATTTCATACCCCGTTAAAAGATAGCTCCGTGGATATCGTCTATACTTCCCATTCGCTAGAACCGAACGGCGGTAGGGAAAAAGAAGCATTAGCCGAGCTATACCGCATTACGAAGAAATATTTGATTCTTTTGGAGCCATTATATGAATTGGCCGATGAAAAGGCCCAAAAAAGAATGATCGAGCAGGGATATGTCACAAAACTGTATTCCGCAGCTGTGGAATTAGGTTATCCCATTATGGAGCATCGATTATTCGGTGCGAGCAGGTGCCGTAACCCTTTAAATCCCACAGGCTTGATCGTTATTCGGAAAGATTCGAACGATAAAGTTACCAATCCTTTTGGATGTCCCATTACGAAAACAGACCTTACAAAAATAAACGATGTCTATTATTCCCAGGAGAGCATGCTCGCTTATCCCATCGTCGGCGGAATCCCTTGTTTACTGCCTCGGAATGCGGTTGTAGCCACTAAGTTTCTGGTTAACTAGCTTCATGTCCCTTATACTATGCGATGCCGCCGTTTTGACAAAGCTTTTCTATTTCCTCGAAGAGCCGCTTGGATGAATCACCGTCGGGAATACAATAATCAGCGAGAAAATCATGATATTGGTTAACTGCCGCTTCCCTGAAGGATTCATCGGACATTAATCGCTTGACCGTTTGAGTCAGTTCCGCTGAGTCGGTAACTCGAAGCGATGCTCCTAACTCACCGTAAGAAAAATGAAGAGGAGTGGTGGGTTCTACGGTGATCACCGGAAGTCTAAAAAGCATTGCTTCAAATGCCGCCGTTGAGCAATGGGTAATAAAAAAATCAGCTCCACTAAGGGCATTATAGAGACTAATGTTTCCAAAGGGAAGTACTTTGCGGTTTGAGTAGCCGGCAGTTAACTGCTGATACTGCTCGATAAGAGAAGTTTCGCTAGGATGCATCAAAATGAGTAAAAATAGATCGGAGATCGGCGCCAGGCCATTGAGAATAAGGGGGACGATGATGTTTCTTTCGGTGCCGGTCGCATAGACCATGATCTTTTTAGCGGAATCGATCTCTGCCATTTGGCAGAGTTTGTCGCGGTTCCACCATTCCCGGTTAAAAATAACATCGAACCGGGGGGAACCGATTATGGAAAATCGCGATTTCGGGAACCCATACTGCTGATACCATGCTCGAAACGCTTTTCCCCAAACCAGTTTTTTGGTTGCTACGATTGGAATATTACAAAACAGCCCACTATCGGAAACGATGCCGTGTTGTAAAGTGGCTGAAGGAACCCGGTTGGCTCTGGCGACCAGATTGAGGGCATTATCCATCCACACGATGGATGAAATCGTCAATACCGCGCCGATGTTGAATGTTTCAAACAGTAACTGGACTGCATCAATGACTCGAACCGTTTCGGGAATTTTATCCTTGAGCCAATTTAACAAGTCGGCGCTTCCGAAGATGGGATCGCCTTTTCGGCTCTTAACAATTTTCGTAATCTGTTGGGTGAGTTTATTGACAGCGCGCGGATTTTCCCGATAATAGCTTTGAATATTATGCGGGATTAAATCGGGTCGATTAAATTTGATAAGCTCGGCTTCGGCTTGATCGGGGCTTAACAAGAAAATTCGTTCTCGGGGCAAGTGGATTGAAGCAATGTCTCCAAATCCTCCCCGCATGAGTACAGTCCCGCCGGGATGCGGATCATAGGGGTATGGTTCATCCAGCCAATAATAAAGCGTTACATCGCTCACCTGATCCAGCTCTTCTTCGATATAGGGGAAATATTCCTTAGCGCTGTTTGAACTCCAGTGGTTTAGAGAATAAAGATAGAATGGATAGTCTAGATATCTCGCAACCGGAACACCGCGGTAAGTTACACTTTGAAACCGTTCCAAAAAACGGTGGATAATAAAACCGGAAAAAAGGTTTTGTTCATTCATGCTTTTTTTACCTCCATACGTAAAAAAGTATGCGATGGGCTTGTATAATATATCAGTTCAATCGGGTTTTCGTCCCATAACATTCCATATGGTCGAAATTTTATTTGCATGATAGGAACGGATGAAATCTGATTTTGGGAATTATCTGTTTATACAAACCTTTATCTGAAAGTGAACAATGCTTTGATCGGGCTTTGAGTATGAAAAAACCGCCCCGAAAATAGGGCGGTTTCTTAATTTATCAGCCGGAACATTCCCGGATGACCATGAGGCTTAGTCCCTCACAATTGGGCATAGGTCTCCTTCAATAACAGCGCGTCGCGCTCCAGGATCGGGCTCTCGCAGATGATGCAGCCTTTGACGTCGAGATCCTTCAGGGCTTGCAGGCACAGTTGATACGGGAAGTCGCTCTCCTTGAACTCAAGGTGGTTCTTTTCGCCTTTGGCGCCGTAGTGGATCCCGGACAGGTGAATGTGCATGTCCTGCAGCGCCGCTTCCCCCAGGCCGTCGCGGATCTTCGTCAGAATGGCCGTGAAATCCTCGTAGGCTTTGAGCGCCCCACCGCCCCGGGCGTGGAGGTGCGCGAAGTCGACGCAGAGCCGGCAGGTCGGCACCTCTCGGCAGAGGGCGATCAACTCGTCCAGGCTGCCGAATTGGGTGGGCTTGCCGGTGGTCTCCAGTCGGTAGTGTACGCCCAGATCCGGCAGTTTGAACAGGTTCTCCTTGATGGTCCCATAGGTATCTTCCGCCGAATCATTCAGATAAAAGCCGGGATGAAAGACCAGGCTCCGCCCGCCGACCGAATGCAACGCCCGGGCGCCCTTGATGATCCGTTCCAGCGATTGCTCCTGCTTTTCCGGCTCTTCCGCGTTGAGATTGATGAAATAGGAACCGTGTGCCGAGAGATACAGATCCTGCTCGTTTTTTTCGCGCAGGATGGCGTCTTTATTTTTGTCGGTGACGTTGACGTTCCGGACAAATGGCAGCTCCATGGCGTCCAAGCCGATGGATTTCAAATAGGCAATGCCGCTCGGATAATTATATTTCACGGACCCGTCGCCCAGTGGAAGCCCGGATATCCCAAATAACAGCCGCTCCATGATTTGCTCCCTCGCATTATAGCTTGTGATTTTCCACCATCTTATCATGATCCGTTGCGAAGATCAAATCTGACAGGAAACGTTCCATGCCAATGAAACGATCCCGGATTGAAAGGGAAGCGGCGTGGCGCGCGGGTGAGACGGTCCTCCCGGCAAAGAAATCGTTCTGATGCATGATGGGCATTTGCAGCGATCAATCGGGCTTCATTCAGCTTACAGTATGCTCCACTTGCTCGGTTATCCCTATGGACAGCGACAGTTATCGCATCATCCCGCAAGCCGATCCATCGAAAGCCGCCAGCTAAGCCGGCGGCTTTCAAAACAGCGGGTTTATGTTCGAACGTCCGGAGTAAGGAAAAGAAATGGCTTTTTTTAAACGTTCCCCGCGTAGTACATATAATTCCGGGGCGATTTCACCGCTTGGGAAGGATTGTACTTCGCTAGAAAACGCGCCGAATCTTTATCGTAGACATTGGCCAATTCAATGGTCGTCGCGTCGCCGGCTTCGATGTAAATCAGGGATAAACTCGCCTGGAACTGTATTTGATCGAGCGTCTCTTGCAGATATAAGCCTTTCCAAGGCAGTAGCGTTTGCAGATCCGCCGTTGTGTCGCTCAAACAGAAGATGAGTTCATTGACCAATTGGTAGGCGAGCATATTGTCCAGGTCATAGAGAAACTGAACCGAGCTCAGCTGCCTGGCGATGGCGGCATATTTATTGCTCACATCGGTCTTGGATGAGTTGCCGAACCACTCGGCAAATTTATCGCCGCCCCCTAAAGCGGCTTGCTGAGCTTTTTGCGATAGGGAAATGGCTGTTTGATGCGCTTGCAGAATGACATCTTGCTGCGCCGCGCTTCCGCCTCGGAATTTGACATTGGTTAAACCGCCCATGGCTATTGCTCCTTTTCTTTTTTATTTTACGAGATTGTCTGCCCGATATCCGCCGTCCGCCGCCGCGCGGTGAAAAATCAGTACAGGTCGGACGGATCAATCACCGCGGTGATGTAATCCATCACCCAGGACGGCGGCGTGGTGCTCAGTACATTGATAGGCAACGGGACGACCCCGACCCCTTCGACCGGGTGCTGGGCAAAGTCATTCATTTTGGCTTGCCAGTTGAGCGGGGTGTCCACTCCCCAATGCTGGAAGATGGTTTCGCGAATCTCTTTGGCCTTGGCGCTGCTGTTGATGCCGACACTGCATTCGCCGTCCCATGATAGACTGCGGGTGGTGAAGTTGGCGCTTCCGACTTGGGCGTAACTATCATCCACCAGCGCCAGCTTGGAATGGATGTAAATGCTCCGGAAGTTCGCCAACAGGCCCGGCAATTGAAACTTTTTTTCATTCGGATCCAGCGTATTGAAGTAGCGTACCGGGGAGGTGAGGACAATCCGGCTGTTGGCGGTTTGGACCACATTCACCAGGTAATCTTTGATGGAAAACTGATGAGCCCGGCTGTCCGCTGGAAGCGTGTATTCGAAAATGGCGTACTCCAGCGGCTTTCCGTCCGGGATGGTCACGCGGTAACTGCTGCATTGCGCGGGCGTGACGATCGTTCCCTCCGCAAAGCAGGCCTGGGTCCATTCGTTGGTGCTCAACAGGATGGCGCCAAAGGCGATCCGGCTCATATAGAACTGTCCCGTCTGATCCTCGTGATCATTCCCGTTGGTGGGATGGGGGGGAGATTGATGATGAGGCGGAAATTGGCGCCGGCGCTCTTCAGCTTGTCGCTCAGCGCTCGTACCAAATCGGCATCGTGGAAGGCGAAATTCTCGAAATAAACGTATTGGGTGGCCGCCTTGATCTTCTCAACCAGTTTATCCTTGATCTTGGTCACCGGTTGGCTGAATTGGGACTCGGTGATCAAAACGTCGATGGGGTATTGCGGTCCATCCGGAAGCAACGGGTTTTGGTACGGAAATTGGGTCGGTTTTCCGCAGCCGCAGACGTCGGCTTGGTCGAAGCAGCTGTCGTGATTGATCTGCCAGCAAGCCACCTTGGCATAGGTTCCGGAATTGGCGATCTCCGTGTCGATGCGGGTGTTGGCCCAGCGCCGGTTGAACTCTTGCTCCACCATTTCGACGACCGGCCCCTGAAGCAGTACCGCCGTGTCGTGCCAGGTGTGAAAATTGCTATGGTCGTACATCGGATGGTCGAGATCGTCCCAATAAGGCGGGGTAATGATATTAAAGCCCCCGACCAAGGCGCACTTGACATTATTCACCGAGAAGACGGCCAGCTTCTGATGCTGGGAGTTAATCGGCAAAAAGCCCGAACTATATTTTTCCATGGCCACCTCCACCTGGGGCAGGCCCTTGAGGGCCGCGGCGGTGCGGCTGTTGCGCCGGGCGTCTCTGCCGGTCAGCCATTTGCGCAGGTAATACTTGAGAAAATCGCTATGCTCCATCATGTGGTAGATCGGTTGGGTATCCCACATCAGGACGTAAGCCTTGTTTCCGGCGTCGGAGATTCCTTTGATCAAGTTTTCAAAGGTGGGCTTGGCCGGCGGGGTAATGCCGGCCGGGTCGTAATGGCCCGCTTGGACCGCCAGCAAGAGATCGCGAAAGAGCGGGAAGTAGTTCCGGCCGTCGACGATGAGCGAAGCCACGCCGTTGTTTCCCCCGCCGATCGGGGACGGATCGACGCCGATCTGATCCGCGACTTGATAGCGCTGTTTGGCGATGTCTCCCTCCAGGCCGATGTTGACCAGCAGTGTGCTGGTGACGCCCACGGCCAAAGCGGCTCCGCCGAGGATCGGTAAAGTGACCGGCGCGCCGACGATTGCCACCACGGTCATCGCCACCGCTCCCGCGGCCGCCAGGGTGATGCCCGCCCACTTGGCCACGCTGCGCCAGCTCCAGGACAAAGCGGCCCGGGTGGCGGGCGGGGCCCCGTAGAGCTGTTCCAGCGTATCGTTGATGGTCGTCGAGACATCTTGGTTGGGCGTGGTCTGGACGCTGAACAGAACCGGGAGCGCGGTCGTGGTGCGGATCGCAAATTTCCATTCTCCCGGTTGCGGATTTTTCACAATAAACACATGAACCGATTCGCCGTCCACATGAACATACCGATCATCGGTGTTGGTCTCCTGGTCCAGTTGGCTTCCGTCCGGCTGATAGACTTTGACGACAGCGCCGTTGGGGAAGGAGATATCATTGACATCTTTATTGATTAAGGCCCCATAGAGATAGGGGGTGCCCGGGTCGATCTTCAGCGTCTGTCGGCGTCCGGCTTGATTGTGGACTTCGGCGAAACCCACCGCGCCGCTGGGGCTGGCCTGATTATGGACGTGCGATGAGTCGGCGAAGCTGTTGTCCAGCTCCCAAAACCCGGCCAGGCCGGATGCGTCCGGCGTGATCATGTTAAAACGCGCATCTTGAATCTCCGCTTCGCTCAAGGCGCGCTGCCACAGCGTCACGTCTTGAATACACCCGGTAAACTGCCGGTACGGCTCCTGCTCCTGATCGCAATGGCCGATCACGATCCGCCGGGCATTGGAGACATTCAGGGGGGAGGGCAGACTGTAATGGGGAGTGACCGGCAGGCTGACCCCGTCCAAATAAATGGAGAAGACGCCGCCCCTCCGGACAGCGGCGATCCCGTGCCACAACCCGTTGAGGGCCAGGGTCGCGGAGGAGGTGACCTCATAGTAGCCAAACCCGTTATCCGTCGCCAGCTTGATGACGCCATCGGGATTGAGGACCACCAGCCACCCGGCGCAAGCGGCGGAACCGCCCTCCGTTGATTTCCTGGAGACAAGCGTCCCCGGAGCCTTGGTCTGAAACAGAGCGGTGACGGTAAAATCGCCGGTGCCAAAGTTGTAAGCGGGATTGGACGGGGCTGTAATCATTCCGCCGCCGGCGATGCTGGCGGCGTCGACCGGATCGGCCTCGGCGCTCAAGTCAATGGCGCAATAAGCGTATTTGTTGACGGACTCCGCCCAAACGCAGTGAAACACCGCCAGCCAGCGGACCGCGCCGATCGGATCGGCGTCATTCCGGGTCTGCGAGGAATCGGTAAAGTCCTGATTCAGCTCCCACAACCCCACCAACGCCGGATCCAGGGGGTTGATGTTATTGAACATGGTGCTTTGAATCTCCGCCGGGTCCAAGGCGCGGTTCCAGAGGGAGATGTCTTCGAGAACGCCGGTGAATTGTTTGTACTCTTCTTGTTCCTGGTCGCAATCGCCAATCACGATCCGGCGGCGGTTGCTGATGTCGAGGGGCGTCGGCAGGCTGAAACGGGGAGTTACGGCGATTGCCGCGCCGTCAAAATAGATGGAGATGGCGCCGTTTCTCCGGATGGCGGCGACCGCATGCCAGGTTCCGTCCAAGGCCGGGGTGGGTTCGGAATTGACTTCATAAAACCCGAAACCATTATCGGTCGCCATTTTGATGACCCCGTCCGGCTTTAGTGTCAGGAGCCAGCCGGCGCATTCGCTCGATCCACCCTCGCTGGACTTGCGGGATATCAAGGTGCCGGGCCGGGCGGTTTGGAAAAGAAGGGTGATCGTAAAATCGCCTGTGCCGAAATTATAAGCGTCATGGGAGGGGATCTCCAAATAGCTTTCCTTCGGGATCAGCATTCCATAGTCTGTTTCCATCCTCCATCAATCCTCCTTATTTTAGGGCGTCTATTTCCTCAATATTAAATATTTTCTAGAATTTTCCTCTGATTTTTTATTCTATATATCGCTATTAATTTTTGAGAAGCTTCGATAAATTACGGTAAATAAGAAAGGAATCAATCTTGTGACAGGGAATGTTGCCGTGCGTCCGTGGCGGGGCACTACTGATCCGGTGGCTCCGCGTTTTCATAGAAAAAATAACCGGGCTTCCTCCTTAGCAAACATCTACCGTTCATAAACTAAAATTTGCTAAATTTTAACAGTATCTTTTTTCAGCTTACCATAAAAAACATAAAACTTAAATTGTCTCTCTGGATAAAAAAAACAGCGTATCATTATCCATTTGGACAATGATACGCTATTAGTATTAGCGGGGAAGACGATTCGTTGCTATTTCCACACTCCTCGGTTGTACATCTTATCATTAACAAGATAACAGGACCCTCGTCGCGACGAGGGTCCGCATAACGGGCGATTCTTCAGAGTGACAGTCTCCCGAATCGCTTTAATTGCAAAAGTTTTTCGATGGCCTGAAACGATTTCCACCAGTTCTCGCTGATGGCAAATGCTTTCGCGTATTGATTGCCGTTATACCATTCCCAGGGAATGTCCCAAACGCCCGAGGCGGGTCTTTGATCGATCAGCTGATCCAGCGCGGCTTCGACTTCCAGCTGGTTTTTTTCATAGAATCTGCTGTTTGGTGAAAAGATAAATTCAAGCGGATTGGCCATAAAATTGTCCTTTTCATCATGAATTTTGCTCCAAACCAAATCCTGCAGCTTCTCACGGAGATATTGGCAGTTGAAGTCTTCTCTCAGTCCGGCGGCTTCGATATCATCCAACAATTCACTATAACCCTTGAGCCCCATATCGCCGAAATTCGTCGTTGTTGGCAGTTTTTCAATCAATGTTTTGGCATACTCAGTTGCGATTTTGTACAGGTTGGATTGTTTGTCGCCATAGCGGAGGATGAAGCCGGACAGGATGGCGGTGATTCCGATGCTTTGAAAAATATTCTTTTCCGGGTTGTAATCCCACCAAACGGCATGGGGATAATGATTGTTGGATGGAATGATAAAAAACCAGCCGTAGTCCGCTTGGTCCGTAGTATGCTCCAGATAACGGAATATTCCTTGATAGATGGGGTGGGTCGTATCCAGGAAATCGATCATCCGCAGGATTCTTACCACGAAATGCGCGTTGTATGGAGTCGATGCCGGATTCCAATTATCGGGTTCGATGGCGTAGCCAAAACCGCCGTCGCGATTTTGATAATGGGACAGAATGGCAAGGATAGCTTCCCTGCTTCCCGTTTCAAAGTGATATTGCCACAACGCTAAGTCAAGCGGCCTGGCGTTACGAAAAATCCAGCGGCGTATTTCCTCAAAGGCTTGTGTATTCAGTGTTTTCACGGGCTTTCCTCCTTCATCTTACCGGATATCGATCCGTGCAAGCGATGCTATTCCGATTGTACCCTACATTTTGAATCGATCATTGTAAAAAACGGACATCTTCCGGATATATTCCTGCGGAGTCAGGCCGCAAACCATTTTGAAGTCATGAATGAAATGAGGCTGATCAAAAAAGCCGGCCTGGGCCGCAATATCGGTGAGGCATCCGGGCTTGTTTTGCAATAAGCGCAGCGCATAATTGGCGCGTACGATTCGCGAAAACAGCTTGGGGCTGGTACCGACATGGTGCAAAAACAAGCGCCGGATCTGCTTTTCACTATAATGGGATTCAGCAGCTAATTCCCAGGCGCTAATCTTGCCGTGCCGCTGGACGATGTCCCGCATGATCGCTGCAATACCTTTGCCGGTATGACCATCCCTCAGCCGGGCCATGAGTATCCTGTCAAGCGCTGCAACCAGGGTTTCAATACCTTCAGACTGCATGAGCTCATTTTCAAGCGCCTGTGTAAGCGTCTTATCCAATTCGTCCAGCATAAATGATGAATCGACCAATTCAAACTGATCGATCCCGATGAAAGGGTATAGCCTGCCCGGATGGAATTCAATCAATAACAAAAGCTTCATCTTGTTGGCATAAGCCCCTACATGACACGCTTTCGTGTTTACTCCCCGCAAACTACTGACGATTCGATCGGCGCTGACCGATATTACCAGCGTTGAACTGGCCGTCGGCAGAACCGTATATTCATCCGGCATCGTTTGCGATGTCGGGAAGGAGATGGTGTAGTTTGCGATATAGGGTTGCAATAAAATATGGGGAGAAAGGTACAGAAAATTGCTGCCGCGCCGTAGCGAGACTCCTTGATAGCATGGAATGCTTTCCCGCGCGATCATCGGCTTTCTCCTAACTCTTTTTTCTTCGTTCCTGCCGAATATTGTAACACTTTACCATCTTCAATTACTATAACATATAAGAGGAGAAGTTTTTCCTGCTTTCGCCGTCACTTATATGCTACATTATCCGTATATTTCGTGAGCAAAAAGCTTGCGATGGTAATGATAAAAAAAGCAACCCCCGTAATGAAAAACCATGAAGCGACTCCGCTCATCTCGGCCATCGGCCCGGCAATGACCAGTCCCAGCGGCATTGTAGCCGACATCAAGCTGCTCATCACCGAAAATGCCCGGCCGTGCGCTTCTTTCGGGATGGTTTCCTGGATATAGGCAACATAGGGGATATTATACAAATTACCACTGGCGCCCATGAGCATGCACAATACCGCATATATCCAAAAAGCGGTATTATTTTGCGGAAGAATACCGCAGAAAAAAGCGGTTAGCCCTAATCCCAGCAGGCCCAGATGAACCGCTGACAACTTGTTTTTGATGGTGGCATAGGTTCCCATTACAAGGGAGCAGATCATCATCCCTCCGGCATACCCAAATTGGACGATACCGGCCTGCCACGCCGATCCATGAAAATAGCTGCTGGTCATCAGGGGAAAAAAGGATGAAAGCGGCATATAGAAAATCATGGCGATCGCGGCCGCAAGCGTAACAATCAAAAGTTTTTGATCCCGGAGAAATATCGCGAAGCCTTCTTTCATTTCTTTCATAAAATCCGGAGTCCGATGTCCTTCGCGCTTCAGCTCGGGAATCTTAATTATCGCCATGGAAACGCTGGCCGCGAGCGCGCCGGCTAAATCGGATAATAAGATGGCCGGTAGAGGCAAGAGTGCATACAATGCCGCTCCCAAAACCGGCCCCAGCATTAACGTTCCCGACTGCATGAACTGAAGCCAGCCATTGGCACGAATGAGATCTGGCTCGGGAACAAGCAGGGGGATTACCGACTGAATGGCCGGAGTATAAAAGACATTCGCGATGGCGCGAATACCGAGAACGATACAAGCAGACCAATACGGAGGATTGCCGAAAAGGAAAAAACCGCGTAAACTGTGGCTACCCCTCCAATGAATAAATCTGCAAAAATAATAACGGTCTTTCGGTTCAAACGATCGATCCATACGCCAACAAAAGGACCCAGCAACAATTGGGGCAAAAATGCCAGCAACCCCGATAACGCCAGCATTAAAGGGGACGTGTCCGGCTTGCAATCCACCATATGAGCGAAAACTGCACCGCGTAACTGCCTATTTCCGAAATAGCCTCCCCGATGGCGATAATCCAAAAACTTTTAGTCCAGTTGTTTCCCAAGGTTTTCGTTTTCATTTCAAGAATCTGCTCCTTCAAGTTTTACAATACCGTCGTTTGGTATGTATAAGTTCGTAAAAATAACGATTCAAAATTTGGATTGAACCGTTATTTCTCGGGTTGTGAAAGCGAGTATAATACCTCTAAAGATTGGAGTATCTCATTGGAAAAAATCGGAACTCCCATTTTGTCTAAAAGATCCTTCATAAAATGAACGATGCCTTTCATCTCATCCGCTGTCCACGAATACATCCAGGGATTGATCCATACGTTGAAAAATAATAAGATCATTTGTGATAACTCGCGGGGCTGGGTTGTTTGGATTGAACCATCCTGAATGCCTTCTTCGATGACACCGGTTAAAAGAGCGGAAGCCGAACCCAAGGTATCGCGCATGTGAAGCGCCAATAATTGCGGATTTTTTAAGAAAGGTGGGACTGTCTTGTCAATCGCTTCATGTTGAGCCGAAGCTATCGAGAATAAGAGCATTTTACGAAGCTTGTCGATTCCAGTCAGACTGCTGTCATCCACGATGGTTTTGATATCCCCAATCCCTTGTTCAGCCATTCGTTTATTGACCGCGTCCATAATTTCTTCCTTGGATTTGAAATGATGATAAATAGCGCCTTTGCTCAAATCTCCCAATTCATCAATTATGTCCTGGATCGTGGTGTGCTCGTATCCTTTCGACATGAACAATTTCATCGCCGTGTCCAGGATGCGATTGATAGTGACTTCAGGGTATTTATTTCGAGCCATACAATTTACCTCATTTTCATTATACATACCATCGGTATGTATGTTATCAAAGCAATGATGATCTGTCAAGGTACGTTTCTCCACCAGGTTTTCCCTTTCGACCCTGTCTTATCCTCATCATCCGTAGCCGCCATACCTTCGTCGAGGGTATCTTCCATCAATTTGCGAGCATGACGATTCATTTTGGGGAAGCTGCAATAAATTTCCGTACTGCCAATGGAGCGATTGCTTTCTCATTGGTTTTCGAACGGATCCGGCTTCCCCCGGCGGGGATGGCCCTTGGGGAAGCTTCCCCAAGAGTCGTGGATGTTTCCCGGGTGTCTATCAATTCGGGAGAAAAACAAACTGCACCAGAAGCATGTAGATGATCGTTCCACCTGCAATGGAAATCAGCATCTGTCTCTTCCATATATGGAGAGCTATTATCATTGCGACGGAAATCAACTCGGGAATACCGTGTGTTCCAATAAATAAGCGCACGTCTTTAAAACAATAGATTACCAATAGCCCTAATGCTGCGGACGGCAACTTCTTCCCAAGATACTGAATATATTTTGGGGTCGGCTTATCCGCCGGAAATACGAGGAATGGGAGAAGCCGCGTTGCAACAGTGCCCAATATCACCATGCCGATTGTGATGAGTCGTTCTATCAAAGTCATGGTCCTACAGAGGTCCCCGCTTTCTCCAATGGATTTTTTAGAAGGGTAAGACAAGCAAGTATTATGATCATGGCTGGAATAATAAAGTTCCTTCCTCCAAAAAGAATCAGGCACAACAATGATACTCCCAACCCCAGTAAAGCGCTATCATGAGTATTTTCTTTCATCCATTGCGCCAGAAAAATCACCACAAAAAGTGCTGTCATAACAAATCCAAGACCTTTGGTATTGAATTGCACCACTGAGCCCAAGATACCGCCAATCGTTGCGCCACAAACCCAATATGAATGATTGAGCAATGTGACAAAAAACATAAACCATCCCTTGTCCACATTCATAGGAATATCTGTCGTGCAGTTAATTGAAAAAGATTCATCACACATACCGAAAATCAGATAATATTTTTTACTGCCTGTTCCCTTGTACTTGTCCAGCATGGAAATTCCATAAAATAAATGTCGTGCGTTTACCATCAGGGTAAGAGCAAGCGCACGCATTGGATCAAATGCGCCAAGCAGTAGATTGACGGCAACAAATTCCATCGATCCTGCAAAGATGGTTGCACTCATTACGATAGGGTAAGCCGCACTAAAGCCTGCTGTGTTCATGTAAATTCCATAGGCGATCCCCAAAAACACGAATCCTGCCAATATTGGGGCAGTATGGGGAAAAGCCGCTTTGAAAGCTTTCGTTTTTTCGTTCAATTTCAGGACCTCATTAAACTTCATCAACCGGTACATAGACAGTTCTTTTTTCGATTCCCATCACCATGCTTGTTTCAACTTTGCTGACTGCCGGATTTTGCATTAATGAGTCAATGATAAAATCCCGATAGCTCGCCATGTCCTTTGCGACGATTTTCAGCAGATAGTCGTGGCTTCCGGTGAGTGTGTAGCATTCTTGAACCTGTGGCAGCTGGTTGATATCCGCTAAAAATGAATGGATGGTGTCCCGATTCAAAGGCGTTAGGTTAACAAGAGCAAATGCCAGGACCTCCATTCCCAATTTCTTTTCATCGACAATCGTAGCAAATTTTTTGATCAGACCCGTTTCGACTAAATTTTTCGTTCTTGCAAGGCAAGCCGATGGGGAAAGCCCGATTTTCTTTGATAAGTCCAAATTGGAGATGGAAGCATCCTCCTGTAATTCCCGTAAAATTGCTTTATCATAATTGTCAAGGATATCGGTCATCTGATCTTCCTCCATTCAATGCTATTAAAGAATTAAATTTTGTATTTTATATATATTACGATATTTAATGCAAGTTGTCAATAAAATATCGAAATAAAATTTTAAATTTAAAAAGAATAGGGAAATTTAGTTGATTCCATTGGGGACCTGGATGCCACCGCCGGACTATAGAGTAGAGGACCGTGTTTTAAACGACTTTATCCCTTGCTTCCCTGAGCATTTGTGTTCACCCTGGCCGGCCAGGGTGAACACAAATGCTCTTCAATAGTTACCCATTCCGAAATGAAGCTAATTCTCATCAGCCCCGATATCGGGCGCATTGCCGGAGTATGGAAACCCGACCTAGATCCCTTTGTCGATCAACCCGCTATTGCTATTCAATTTATAATAAGGAAACGGCCGGCTGCCGGATGCGGTTATCCCCGGGTTGGCAAATAGATTATGAGCAAAAGGACCGGCATTTCCCAGTTGTACGTTATCCAAGCAATTGTAGGAAATATCCGCATTGCGGATCTCACCTTTGCCATCCCAATAGACGACATCCTGCTTAATGGTTTTGGTTCCGGTATTCATGAAGATATTATTTTTGATCTGCAGCCCGTTCAGCACGCCTTCAAATAACACTTTGGCGCCGATTACCAGGCCGGGATGTTGGTTATCAGGCCGGATATTATGAAAAACATTATGAAAAACCCTAATATTGGATAAAACCGTACCCTTGTTTAAGTGAATCTCCAATCCGGCGGTATAATCCGACGGATGGTAAAAATCATAAAAAACATTATGATGAATCAGGACATTCGCCTGGCTTTTGTCATACCATAAACTCACCCCCAGCCCGGCCTTCTCGATGTAATTGTTGTAAATCTCCATATCGGAAGCGGAGGCTTCAATGGCAACCTGGGGGTTCCCGGTGTCGGGGAAGACGATTCGATTCTCAAAGAATTGGAGGCTATGGGTGCCGTTTCCTTTATTCCCGCGGACGAAGGATACCCAGTTGTTGACGGTATTACGATAAACCTTGCAATTATCATAGATATTCCAGAGCTCAATGGCAAAATCGGCTCCCCAGAACGGATCCCGGTCCGGAACTCTGATATTGCATTGATATAACTCTAAATTTTTAAGCCAGCCATTCCCGCAAAATTTGATCCCGCCGCCCCTATTCTCATTGATTGTAATATCATGAATTTCCGCCCCGTCAAGCTGTCCAATCTGGAGCGCGCCGCTACTCCAACCTTTTCCCCAACCAATATCATTCTCGTCATTCGCAAAATCTTTTGAACAATTGGTGAAGTGACACTGATAGACTTTGATCCCGGTCAGGTATTCCCGGGGCGGGATCGTGCTGTCCGGCGTACCTCCGGCATGGATTTGCAAGCCGGTAATGTCGGTGCCGTTGAAAGCAATATCCCTTATCGTAACATTGTTGCGCCGGTTTACGGATATCCCGCCGTATAGCCTTCTTCCCTGACCGTCGATGGTAAAACCGCTAATTGTCTGGTCGCCGTTGACTTTGAAATCAGATTCAAGTTGAATCAGAAATTCATTGCAGGAACCCTGAAGGATGGTCCTGCCAATCCCCGCTCCTTCCAGATTCACGCCGGCCGGTAGCGGGCATCCTTCATTTTCGATAAACTTACCCGCATTTAAATGAATCGTACTGCGGAGCTCCGGCTTAACCTGTTGGCAGGCATAATTCAGAGTTTTCCAAGGTTTTGACAGGCTTCCGTCTCCGGTTTCATTACTCCCCGCGGGATCAACATAAAAAACAACGCCATTGTTTGGCGTGGTGTTATCCCTTGAAGATCTTCCTCCCCCGCAGCCTTGGATCGTCATGAAAGTTAAAAAAAGCATCAAGTAAATCCCCATTCTTTTCAAGAAACACCCTCCGATATGCTAGTTTTTTTGGCGTGATGCTGAGATATTAGGTTGAAATAAATGCCGCCAAAGGACCTGGCGGCTTATTGCTCTTTTCTTGTATCGGAAAATTTTCCTTTTTCCGGAGAAGAATCTCAATTCTTTCATCAAATAGGGCAGACGGATATAAAAAATCCAAACGTCCTCGTCTTGATGTTCGGGCCGGCATTTCTCTTGCCGGCATTTTCGGTGAAGCCCGCGAGTTCGCAGCGGTTTCCGGTTGGGGGCTTGACAACGGATCGGTCTTGCCGCGGCGAGGATGGCCCTTGGGGAAGCTTCCCGGAACCCCGGGGATGCTTCCCGAAGAGTTGTCGATGTTTCCCGAAGCCTCCGTCCGCTTTCCCGAAGGTTTGGGGAAGCATCCCGAAGCTTCGGTCCTTGATCCCGGACTCCCCGGGATGGTTCCCGAAGGCTCCGGGATGCTAGGATGAACCTTCGGGAAGAAAGGATCGCAGGATCCTCTGAAAGGATCATAGCATCCCTTACAAGGATGAAGACCATACCTTACACGGATGGAGGCATACCTTACAAGGAGCGAAAGATCCTCTGAAAGGATCGAGACATCCCTTACAAGGATGGCTTTCATCCTAACAAGGATGAAGAATATCCTAGTTGGACCAAAGACCATACCTTACATGAGGGGGAATCTACTGATATATTAGGTGGGCCGGGATGGGGGACGGAGCGATGGTCCATGAGTTTCGAACTTCGTGGAATGGCGGGGAGCTTCATATCCTACAGTAAAAATCGTTATGGCTGATTCATTCTTCAACGATGAAGCTGTGTTTCGGCCGCTAACCGGAAGCGGACCCGGTTCCATCGGGAGATTCGCGGTTCCCGTTTGGCGCGGGTTTTAGCGAACGGCTCGTCAAATGGGTGGCTTTTTTTGGAAGAAAAAAAGAGGTTCGCGGAAACGCTCGTCGAATCCTTTGAAGACAAAGGGTTCGCAGGATACGCTGTCGCACCTCGCGCAGGTGCGTGGATTGAAACGCGAAGATGTATATTATATTCATAAGGTCAAATAGTCGCACCTCGCGCAGGTGCGTGGATTGAAACCGCTGAAGTATACCCAACAAGGAAAAGCGGTTACGTCGCACCTCGCGCAGGTGCGTGGATTGAAACAGTTTCGAAAACTCTTGACCGTTTGATGGCCTGGTCGCACCTCGCGCAGGTGCGTGGATTGAAACTCAACTGGGATGTAAACGGTGGTTGAAAGGTCATGTCGCACCTCGCGCAGGTGCGTGGATTGAAACCAATGGGAAAAAGGAGTACGGAATTGCGGAGAACGATACTACGGTTCGCATGTTGTATCCTTTTACTATGCGGCGCGGTTGCTTTCGGGGAGCAGGACATGAATGTCAAGACGCTTTTCGATTTGTTCCGGGGTCAGGAAAAAGCGGCGCTCGCTCTATTCGACGACTCTTTTTTGGCCCAAGTGCCGCCGGAGAAAGTCATCGCAATCCTCAATCTTTATCAGCAGCAGCTGGGCCCGTTGGTGAATGTCACCGGCAGGGACGGCCAGTACACGCTGGTATTTGAGAAGGGGACCGCGCCCGCGAGCATCACCTTGAACGGGAACCAAAAAATAATCGGCCTATGGTTCGGCCATTGGGCCTTGAACGAGGACTCCAAGGAAAAAATCATGGCCGAGTTTCAAAAGCTCCCCGGAAAAGTCGCGGTCTGTGTCATGAAGAACAATGAACAAGTGTTGCTGGCGCTGAACGAGAATACTCCGCTGGCGGCCGGGTCGACCTTCAAACTCTATGTCTTGAAGGCCGTATATGACCAGGTTCAAACCGGTAAAATTGCCTGGGACACCGTCATCCCCTTGAACGGCCAAAACCAATCGCTCCCCTCGGGGATATTGCAGGAATGGCCCGACAAGACTCCGGTTACTCTTAAGACCCTGACGAATTTGATGATTTCCATCAGCGACAATACGGCCGCGGATCTACTGATCGATTATCTCGGGCGGGAGACCATTGAAAAGTATGTTTCTCCGCTCAACCGGCCTTTTTTGAAGACGGCCGAAATGTTCAAATTGAAATTCGGCGCCGACCCGTCGCTCCCCCAAAAATATATCGCGGCCGGCGCGGCGCGGAAGCGGGAAATCCTCAAAGATCTGGCCCATATGGATTTAGCGGGGCTCCGGACCCCGCCCGCGCCGGTGTTCAGCGACGAAATCGAATGGTTTTTCAGCGCCAGGGAACTTTGTCAGACGATTCATGATCTGAGGAACAGCGATGAAATCCGCATCAACTCCGGTCTGGCCGCGAAAGCGGATTGGTCGCTCGCCGGTTACAAGGGCGGCTCCGAACCCGGGGTGCTGCAATATACTCATTTGTTGCGGAAAAAGGATTCGAAGGATTTATACGCCCTGTCGGTCACGGTGAATGATGCCCGGAATCCGATTGATGAAGCGAAAGTGACGGAATTGACCGTAAGGTTGATCAATCTGATTAAAGAGTGGAAAGATTAGGGAGCTTGATTCATTCGGATACGATGAAGTTTTTTTTAGAATCGTATAGAAATTATGTTTTTTTGGGTTAATACAGTTCATTCTATCTTTTCTGTTCGGCTGATATCCATCTCTGTTATCTCGCCTTCGACGTGAAAATGAAATCATTCCTGAAACCGGATATTGGAGTTTCCTTCCCATATCTAATGATGCTTATCGATTGATACTCAGGGAGGCGCGTGTAGATGACGGTTGTTTTATCGATTAAACCGGAGTATGCTGCTAAAATTTTTGCTGGAGAGAAACTGGTTGAGTATAGAAGAAAGTCGATTAAGAACGTTGAAAAAGTAATCGTTTATGTGACGAAACCGGTGGGTAAGGTTTTGGGTGAATTTGAAGTAGCGGAGATTCTTACCGCCAATCCGGAAGAGTTGTGGGAACGAACTTCACGTATTGGAGGGATTGGTAAAGAGGCCTATTTTGAATATTTTAGAGACTCCGAGCAAGCTTTCGCATTAGCAATCAAAAATGTTAAGAAATACGAAGAGGAACGAGAATTGAAAGACTATGGGTTAAAAATGGCTCCGCAGTTTTTTGCATATGTGTGAACAGCCATATAGACTATTAGTATGGGAAATAGAGTGGGGAATACATGATGAATCTGAATATGATAGGTTAATTTTTAGATGGATTTCAAACTGTTTTATCTAAATTTCACCGCCGTTCCATACATCTGCAGATAAAAGAATTGAAAATCCGTCGTATCCAAATCGATATCTTGCCGCATACCCACAATCGCATCTGCTCCCAAAAAAGCAGCCCGCTTCTTCAATTCCTGCACCGCTATATAAAACGCTTTGTCAAAGTTATTTTGACCGACAGACCATTCACCATAGAGGAATCCCCAGTCCATCTTTTCCACCGAAAAACTACCGGTAGATTTCATGATTTCAATCTCTTCTTTATATTCCTTAATCAATTTGGACAGTGCGCTGGAAAACAATCCTTTATTGGAAACCTGAAAATATACCGGCCCAATAACCTCATATTCCTGTTTTAAATCTACCGTTGTCACAATGATCTCATTGAAACTGGTCATAATGAACCTCCTGTTATATCCTTCATTGAAAACCAAACTCACCCCCTCGGTCCCCCTCTCTTTCTGACAAGACGGCTGACTTTTACCCGAATTGCCAGACACTCAGTTAAAGGGTAGAATAAAGAACTAAGGAGCTGAGTGTAGTGGTCAAAGAACGGAAAGTGTATAGTAAAGAATTCAAGGAACAAGCAGTAATACTCAGTGAGACAAGCGGAAAAGCAGTGAGTAAGATAGCCGAAGATCTCGGGATCCGGGAAAATCTGCTTTGGCGTTGGAAAAAGGAGAAACGTCTGGCTGGAGCCAACAGCTTCCCGGGTAACGGTAACCGGCAGGCCGGGAGCGACCTCGAAGAAGAGATCCGTCGCTTAAAACAGGAGCTACATCTTGTCCAGATGGAGCGTGACATCCTAAAAAAAGCGGTGGCCATCTTCTCACAACCCCAGAAATGAAATATGGGGTTATCCTCGAGACTGCTAAAGAATACAAGGGAAAGTATAGCATTACGAAGATGTGCCAATTCCTCGAAGTCTCGCGGAGTGGTTATCATGAATGGGTCAAACGGGACGAAAGCCTTCGCAAAAAGAAAGACCGGGAGCTTTCTGAAAAGATTCGAATGATTTTTGAGCAAAGTAAGGGGCGATATGGCAGCCCCCGCATCTTTGAAGAATTACGCGACCAAGGGATTCGATGTAGCCGGAAGCGTGTCGCACGACTCATGCGGGAAATGGGATTAAAGGCTCGCCACAAACGAAAATTCAAGGAAACCACTAACTCTAGGCACAACCATCCGGTGGCTCCGAATTCGCTGAACCGGCAGTTTCAAACGGATGCTCCCAATCAAGTCTGGGCTGCTGATATTACCTACATTCGCACATTGGA
>NZ_SLUN01000022.1 GCF_004340685.1 Hydrogenispora ethanolica
CGGCGAACGGATCAAGGGAAAAGCCTTGCTGCACCAGTGTCATCAGCCCGTTGATCGATTTTCTCATGTCTGTATGCCCGCAGCACAGGTACACGGGTTTTCCGGCGAACCGCATCACAGCGATTTCATCATCCGGCAGACCTTCGCCAGTAGCTCCATGTCTGTTTCGCGATTTACAGCGAGGTGAAACCCTCTGACTTCTATGGTCAGGGCGCTTGCGGCGACGGTCTCGGGTTCGGAATCCGCAAGCCGCACCCAACCGTTCGGCACGATCTTACCCTCATGGTTTTGTACCCTCATAAGCTCGGCGCAGGCCGCTTCCCGCACTTTTTTCTGCCGGTAGTAATAGGTTGTTTGGCTGATCCCTTTTGCTTCGCAAAATTCCGTTACAGTCTGTCCGCTGGCCAGCCGTTCCTTAACCGCTTCGCTCCAGCCCGACAGCCGCATCTGTGTTACGATTTTTTGGGTCTCCGTTCTAATCACTCTAATCACTCCAACTTGCTTCAAAACGCTCCATTGAACATTTTGAACCTTCTTGGAGTAAATTGTACCTTCCCAAACATCCCCTTTCAAGGTGAGCGGCGGTTTGACGGTTACTCATATAATTAAGAAATTTGTATAATAAAGGGGTTATTCAATTCAATGGGAGACCTTGAATTGAATAACCCCTTTGGTTTTTTCAAGAGTTCCTCTCAGTTCCTCTCAGTTCATCTTTCGAAAAAGTCCAATCACTTTTCCGACGACGCGGATATCTGGCGCGAGAATCGGTTCATATTTCTCATTTTCAGGCTGTAAACGGATACAATCCGATTCTTTGTAAAACCTTTTTACAGTTGCTTCATCCTCGAGCATGGCAACAACAATCTCACCGTTTTGGGCGGCCGGATTGCGGTTAACAATCACGAAATCTCCGTCATAAATCCCGGCATTAATCATGCTGTCGCCTTTAACCTTCAGCATGAAAACTTCGGCGGCTACGGAAAAATCGGCGGGAAGCGGGAAGTAATCCTGAATATTCTGCTCGGCCAATATAGGTTGACCCGCGGTAACTTGACCAACGATCGGAACGTATTTTACACTGCCGAAGTTAAAAGTGTCCGGTGAACTATTTCCGACCAATACTTCGATCGCCCGAGGTTTAGTCGGATCTCTACGTAAATAACCCATTTCCTCCAATTTCGCCAAATGGGCATGAACTGAAGAACTTGAACTGAGACCGACAGCTTCCCCAATCTCCCGAACCGAAGGAGGATAACCCTTCTTTTGAAGTTCGCTCAAAATATAATCCAATATAAGTTTTTGTCTTTCCGATAAATCTTCCATGACTTGATCACCCATTGCTTTTTTGTTTTACTGGTTTCCATTATACCATACGGTCCTTGAATTGGCAAACATTTGTTCGTTTTTTACTTGACAAAGAACGTGTGTTCGTGTTAATCTTATAACAAACACAGAACATTTGTTTGGTTGATGAGGTGAACAGCATGCGGTGGAGAATGAATTACAAAGGACGAATTTTTTATTGGTCACCCAAACGATTTACCTTCAATATGATTATTTTCATCTGCTTTATTACGGGACTGATCTTTTTTATCACCAATTCGGTGAAGGCGGACGCTACTCGTTCTACTTTATCAATTATGGTTCATCAAGGCGATTCATTATGGTCTATCGCCGAAAGAATTGAACCGGATCGCGATCCCCGCATAGTCATTCAAGAGCTCAAGGCTCAAAATGATTTACGGACGGCGAATCTAACCGCCGGTCAACGATTAAGGATTAGCGTAGCCAAATAAATTACCATAGAACTATTTCTGCATTCCAAAGCATTAGCATTTCGGATCTTTTTTCCGGAATTCTTTTTGCTTTGTGAGCGGTTAATAAAAATCCGGAAAAAGACAGGGGTTCCGGGATTAATCTTGAAATATAATCCTGCTGGCGCGGAACTGGCACAACCGGGGGACAAATTGTTTGGATTCCAAACTACAATCCAAGGTAGCAATAGTATTCGATTAGGATAATGGATATTGGGATAAATTGGTGGGTGGCGGAATTCTCCAGCGGCCCAGTCAGTATTTGAAATATCTTGAGTAGGTTGTATATGTTAAAATAAATATGGAATAGCCAAAATATTCTATGACTTGTCGCGCGAAGTGGGATCTTCGTCACTATTTTTTTCAGCGGGATCGTGAATGAGAACGATCTAGTAATCCTGGGTGGCTATCCGGGTGAACTCCGCAAATTATTGGGAATCTGGTCCGAAGGAAGAGATTGATGCGCTATTTCCGGATCAGAAGAACAAGATCGTCATTTCGGAACCCTTTGATGATTTAGCTAGAGAGTAGAGTGCGGCTATGTGATCTGATCCACCAGGAAACCGCTAAGGCTCTGGCCGTATACGGTAAAGATTTTTGTTTTTATTCTGGAAGACCCGATACTGTAATACAAAAGAAATCCAACCTCCATTTTGAACCATAACGATTTCGTGGTCACAATAAAAAAGCAAAGCCGGATGAATATTTATACCAAGAATTGCTTCAAGAGGATCGAAACAAGAGAACTTGTATTTAGCAGCCTAGAGCAGTCGCAATATTAGAAAGGACAAGGACAATGTAATACAACTTGCCTGATGTAATTTGATTTTCAAATTTGCAAGGATTTAAACTCACTTATAAAGCCACCAAATGCCATTTAAAGGAATGGCCGGGTCAACCGCCAAATATATTTATTTAAAAGAAATATTCTTTTGACTGAAAGAATTATAGAGTCGTATAATACACCTTATGTAAATTAAAGAGATCAAAATAAAAAAGTCAGGTCCGATTACGAAGCCTGACTTTCTTATTTTTTATTATAGCTATTGTAGCTTTTAAATTGTAGCTTTTAAATCGCAACCTTATTTATTTTTTCTTAATCCAAGGCATCATGTCGCGGAGTTTTTTACCGACCGTCTCAATCAAATGATTCGCTTCAGTCCGGCGCAATGCATTAAATACCGGCCGTCCGGCTTGGTTTTCCAATATCCATTCCCGTGCAAAACGGCCACTCTGAATCTCACTAAGCACTTTTTTCATTTCTCTCCGGGTTTCCTCATTAATAATCCGTTTTCCGACCATGAAATCGCCATATTCGGCAGTATCACTGATCGAATAACGCATCCGGGCAATGCCGCCTTCATGCATAAGATCCACGATCAGTTTGAGTTCGTGCAGACATTCGAAATAAGCGATTTCAGGTTGATATCCGGCTTCAACCAAGGTATCGAAGCCAGCCTTGACCAATTCGGCGCACCCTCCGCAAAGCACGGCTTGCTCGCCAAAAAGGTCTGTCTCGGTTTCTTCCTTGAAGGTGGTTTCCAAAACACCGGCGCGAGTGGCGCCAATGCCTTTTGCGTAGGCCAACGCCAAATTCTTTGCTTTCCCGGTCGCATCTTGATGAACCGCGATGAGAGCCGGAACTCCGCCGCCTTCGGCATAGACACGACGAACTAAGTGACCCGGTCCTTTTGGTGCAATCATGATAACATCGACATTTTTCGGTGGGATAATCTGATAAAAGTGAATATTAAATCCATGCGCAAAAACCAGGGTTTTTGTTTCATTTAAGTAGGGTTCAATATCAGTCTTATAGAGCGAAGCCTGGGTTTGGTCGGGTACGAGAATTTGAATAAGATTGGCTTGCTGCGCCGCCTCGGCAACCGAGACCGGTTGAAAACCGTCAGCCAACGCCGCTTCGTAATTGGCACTGCCCGGACGTTGCCCGACAATAACCTCTAAGCCGCTGTCACGCAAGTTTTGAGCATGGGCATGGCCTTGGCTGCCATAACCGATAATTGCGATTTTCTTGCCTTTTAAAAGATTAAGATTTGCATCTTGATCGTAGTACATTTTGGTCATGGATAAATCCCCTTTCCAATACTATGCTATAATAATTATCATATCACAGGATGATTTATCATACAATAAGACAAACTTTATCTTAACCTCTCGATTTTAATTTAACCTATATATAAAGTTTCCCATCACAAAAAATCAATTGGATGGGAAAATCAATTCATAAATCCGGTTTATCTTTATCTATTACTTTTTATTTTATAGATTATAGATTATAAAAATTCATAAAGACAAGACATTCGGAAGCCTTAAGTTTTGTGACAGTTTAGTGACAAGAACCACAGTGTCCGCCATGGCAACTACCACAGGAATGAGAGGAGCTAGAGCCACCGGAAGTCCCGTGATTGGCACCGGCAAAAGCAGACATTTTTTTCCGAATCTGCCGGGAACCGCAGAACGGACAGACTTTTACCGGCTGGTCAAGACGGCACAGCTCTTCAAAATCACGTTGACAATCGCTACAGCGGAATTCATAAATTGGCACTTCCATCACCACTTATCGATTGAAATAAAATAATTGATTGATTATCTACTTAATGATTGTTCCCAGATCTCCATTGTTTAAACCGGCGGCATTCGCTTCATCCGTATCCAAATGAAGGTCCTTCGCGAAATTGGGGTGCACTCTTACTAAAACTTTATTGAATGTAATGCTGCGTTCTCCGTCAAACTGGACGGAGATCCACTCTTTATCCTTCAAACCGAGTTCCGCGGCTTCATCCGTGTGGAGATGCAAGTGGCGTTGGGCGATGATGACGCCTTCCTTGAGTTCTACTCGTCCTTGCGGTCCTTCGAGAATCACGCCGGCCGATCCGGAAACCGAACCCGAATCACGAACCGGTGCGTTAACTCCCAATGTAAAGCTGTCGGTTCGGGAGATTTCTACCTGGGTAGCGGAACGAACCGGACCCAAAATTCTCACTTTGTCAATGGATTTTTTAGGGCCAATGATATTAACAACCTCTTCGGCCGCAAATTGTCCCGGTTGTGATAAAGGTTTTAGGGGCTTTAATTCATACCCTTTTCCAAATAATGTTTCCAAGTCGGCTTGTGTAACATGCACATGTCGATTTGAAATTCCGACTGGAACTTTGTCATTCGCCATTTGAATAATCCGCCTCCACTTCTAAACATTGCCAAGAATTTTAGACATAAAAAAAACGGCTTTTCACCGATACAAAAGTCTGGCAGGGGAGACAGGACTTGAACCCGCAGCCACCGGTTTTGGAGACCGACGCTCTACCAATTGAGCTACTCCCCTGTTCGGATTAAATTATAACTAAAATAAACGCGTTTGTCAATTTAATATTAGGATTTCGGCAAGAATAAATTTTGGCAGGCGCAACGGACTCCCGATACGATTTGCCTTGTGAGGAACCTCAAAGGCATGTTTAAAAGCCGGAACACTCACAAACCAAAACATCTTTATCCCTATATTTTTTCTTATGCTTTTCCCGCCAAATTAACTCCGATAATGCCGCCAAATGCTCCGATAAAGGCGTTAATCAATGATTTTACAACGAAAACGCCGATTTGAAAACGTTCTCTCAAGATAAAAATAACCATTAGGAACAACAAAAGAGAGCTGAGTGCACCAACGCTGATTCCGATCAGCCAGCCGTCCTCCCGGGCGTTTTTTCCGGCATATACCGCACCACTAATGATACCGATGTAAATGATGAACAAATAATAATCATTCGGCATAAAAGCGGTAATCGTCCATCCCAGCTCCGTCAGTATCGAAAGCAAAACTGTCAGTATGACGACCACGGCAAAGAAAACGAGAGTACCTCGTAAAATCGGTCTGAATGGGAATGAAGATTTTTCTTGATCGGCCATCACCCTACCCCTCCTTTAGTAGTAAAACTTATGGGGAGTAAAGTAAAATTATGACAGAATATTAGGGCATTAAGGTAATGTTATCGTCTTGCTCGTAAAGTCGATAGAAACTGGCATATCAAAAATATTTTGATAATTTTGCAACGGAATATAAATTTCTCCGTTTCGGCTCAAAATATTATTGGCTGTATTGTGATCAATCCTTTCGCCGTTTAGCAAGGCTGTCGAAGGATTGAGTTTATTGATCTCCAAGGTGTTCAACGCATGAGTGAACCGGATGTTGTTTTTTTGTTCGGCGATCTCTAGCCCTCCACCGGGGATTGCCAACGACCGGGGGGAAAGGTAGATTTGGTTACCCAAGCAAATAATCCCCGGTTTTACATCGTAAAGCTGACCGTTAAATTCCAATTTGAAGCTTGTCAGGTCATAAAAATGATAAAAAAGGGCTTGTTGGGTTACTGTCCATAAAAATAATTCTTCCGAATCGATATTAACGAGCTGATTGGCTCTTCCAGCCGTAAAGCAAGCGACCTCCTGCCACTGTTTAATCGTTTTGGCTAACTTAATGGCATGAAGTTTTCCAGCGGTATCTGTGGCGACCCAGTATTTTTGGTTAGCGATCTTCAAAAGCGCAGACTGTTCGATAATGTAATTATAATTTGCCAATTGCGCCTTGAAAAAATAACCTTTCGAAGATGCACTCAGTAAATAAACCAACTTCTGGGAAGTGCTGAACAGGATCTCCTGCCGGCCATCGTCATCCCAATCCCCGGCGGATAAGGCCAGTATTTTACCCCAGGGATAGTTTTCCCAAACTGTGACAATGGATTGATTTATTAATTTCAAGACTGCGATGCCGCTTTTTTGATAAGTGACGACAATTTCATCCTTTGTATCATTATCCAGATCATAGGCTAAAGCGTTTTCGAACGGACGAAACGGATTCGGGCTTTTCCAAATGAGATCCAGTGCTTGATCCGATTTATGGAATAAAAATAAAAACCCCTCTTTATTCTGGACTAATATATCCATCCCGGTTAAGCCGCTGAAATTGCCGGCAATGATTTTGGTGATCGAAGACCAAACATACTTACCATAGTCCAAACTTTCCCAACGCCCGTTTTGGTACTTATATAAATAAAGCATGCCGGGATCGGCTGTTCCGGCCAACACTTCGGGAATGCGGTCTCCATCCACATCTTCTAATTGGTAAGCGGTGATTTCCATATCTTGAGATTGGAGCAAGCCAGCTTCTTTTAAGGTTTGGTCCTGCATAGTAAAAACTTTGATTTTTCCGTCAACAACGGTAAATGCATAAAGATTGCCTTGAATAGTCTGCCAGCGCGTCGTTCCCATGCTCAACCCAACCGGTTCGGCAACCGTAGAATGAATCCATAATGAAGAAGGCTCTTGAGCAAAAATAGCCGTGAATCCTCCAAATAAAACCATTCCGACGAGTAAGAAACAAAAAAGCAATTGACGAAACCGATGACGGAGGATGCCAGATTTCATCGCTATACTCCCTTAGGATTGATATATATATATATACTTCAAGTTTACAACAGATTTTCCTTTTTATCCAAAACGATTTTTTCGTTACAGGATTTTTATGAAATAGTGAAGTAGTGTGATATGAGATTGGAAAAATAGCTCCATAAAAATAAAAAAAGTTTGTGCTCCAACACAAACCCTGAAAAATATTCTGGTCGGGCAGGCGGGATTTGAACCCACGGCCCCCACCACCCCAAGGTGGTGCGCTACCAAGCTGCGCTACTGCCCGAATGACAAAAGTTATTTTACCACTAATACTGCAGATAGTCAATATCTTTACGCTACCAATCATTGATTAGTTTAGATCAATGGTTACCGGTTCTCTTCCGACTGAAAATCGGGGCAAGTCTGACCATTGCGCCATTTTACTTCGGGAAAGGCCCATTTTTGACAAGTTTGGTCGCGGCGATGCATACAATCACGGCAACCGGATACTATCCGAATACTTAAACCTGGAGTTTCAAGCAACATGAACTGTTTAATCTTAGTCGCCATACGAAACCTTTTTACTCTTTAAAACACTTCCGAATTGATCAACCGTAATTTCAAGCCGGTGCATAAAATCGCCTAATGAAGCCAGTTTTGAAACGCTTTCCAGACGCATGAAATCATTTAACATCGAATTGAGCATTTTATAAACCGCAGCTAACTCTTCCTCCCGTTTTTTAAGGCGTAGCCGATCTTTTTCCATGCTTTCCCGCAAACACTCGTTTTCGTCCAAAGAATGTTGCAATTCTTCCATTATTTTATCTTCTTTTTTCAAGTCCCGTTCCACAGCCAGCAAATGCTCGATAAACCCTCGTAAATCCAGCTGGTGGCGTTGATTGGCTTCGACTTTTTGAAGTCTTTCTTCCAATTTTGAAATAGCTGCTGGTAATGACGATAGTTGGTATAAAAAAGAATTGGAGGAATCCTGGGGTTCGGCGACAGCAATTTTGGGAACCGCTGGTTCAAGCTTCGCCTCGCTGCTGGTTGCCTGCGAAATGATAATGGGCTTTGTTATTGAGGGTATCTCGACTTTAGGAGGTTCACGAATCAGTTGTTCGCCGATATTGAGCAAGTCTTCGTCAGTATACTGGAAACGTTTGACCAAACGATAAAATCGCAATTTCAGCGCCGCAGGAGTGAAGGAATTACCGAGTTTTTGCTGTAACTCCTCACAGGCTTCGGCTCTTGAATTACCAAGCGCTTGGTGTTTACAAAACGTGTCAATAATAAAACGGTCGATCTCTTTAATTTCCCGGCTGCGCCTGCGTGGGGCGACACCCGTCTCTTGCGTATATTTGGCTTGCATCAAATTATAATATTCTTGATTGGTTAATCCCTTCTCCTTCAGCAGCCGACAAAATTGGCTGCGCAACGCGCTCATTTTTCGCCCTAACCGATTGACCAGCTCTCGCCTCTTTTGGGGGTTCCACCAAGATTCAAAAAGCATTTCGTTTTCAGCATCCGTATATCGGGGTTTGGATTTTTGTAATGATTGGTTAGGGACACTCGCTATTGCCAAAGCATTTTTTGGCATCCATCTTCCCTCCTCGCCCTTCAACCAGTTCCTATCATATTTTGTTCCAGAAGGAAGATATTTATGCCAATAAATATTATCGAATGACTTGATACACTCCGCCATATCTTTCTGTCCGAGCGATCAGTCGGGGATCCGATTCTCCGCAAACCATCGCCCGTCCGGGGATGTGCGATAAAAAGATTTGAATCAAATCGGGATCCGTTAGTTCCGCTTTAACCAAATTGGGCCAATACGTAGCCAGCACTTGAACCAAGCTGCGGAACGATTCACGGTATTGGGCATCAAGCTCATTCGCCTGAATACGGATCACTTGAACGGATTGGGAATCTATCTCGAAAATCAGGTCAATAAGGGAATCTTCGGAACCGCTTATAAACTGATTCCATAATTCGGAATAAGCGTCAAGCTCTAACAGATAAACCTCGGATGGCTGATGTTCCAATTGCGCCGGAATGAGCATGCTTTTGGAGACGAGGTAATCCTGGCTCTGATTCGATGAGACCTGATATAGAAGGGCTGCGCTTCGTTGACGCAATTCACGGATATGTTCGGGAGAAGTGCCGCAGCAACCGCCGATAACACGGGCACCGGACCGAATCAGTTCCATGCAGGCGGCGCCGAATTCAGCCGCGCTTTCTTGATAAACGGTCGTACCGTTTTCCACGAAAGGTTTGCCGGCGTTGGGTTGAACAATCAGCGGTATTTTGGTATAGGCGGCCATTTTTTGAATGATCGGTTGCAGCGAAACGGCGGGCAAACCGCAATTGGTGCCAAGTGCTAACAAGGGATAACCCGACAGAGTGGCGGCAACCATTTCCGGGGTAAAACCCGTCAGTAACCGGCCATTCTCCATAAAACTCACGGAAGCGATGACTGGGAGACCGACCGTGAGAGAAGCTTGAACCGCCGCTTTCGCCTCCTGGATATCGCTCATGGTTTCAATGCTGATCAGATCGGCGCCCGCTGCCGCACAAAGCTGGACTTGCTCGAGAAACGCAATATAAGCGTCTTCAAAGGTCAAATCACCCAAGGGTTCGATCATCCGGCCGGTAGGTCCAATCGAAGCGGCAACCAATTGGTTCTCTTGGACCACACTCTTCGCAATTTTTACCGCCGCAGTATTCAACTCCGCGGCTTTACTCTCCAAGCCCTCGGCACTCAGCTTGATCCTGCTGGCCCCGAACGTGTTGGTCTCGATACATTGGGCGCCGGCGGCAAGATATTGGCGATGAACCTCGGCCACGATATCCGGATGGGTCAGATTCAAAATTTCGGGGGCTTCACCAGGCTGCAAGACTTGCTGCTTTTGCAGCATGGTCCCCATGGCTCCATCAAAAAACAATAGATTCCGGTTGAGGTCGAGAAACGATTGCGGCATCAAAAAACCTCCCCAAATTTATATGGCAACCAGGTTTATCTCTCCCCAAGCCGCCATTCGATCATCTTTAATGAGTAAAGCGCCTTGTAATCCGGGGATTTGCTGAACGGAAGCAATCACCCGGGAAAGATCGGTGGTTCGATGGATTTGGTTAGCCGTTGCTGTAGCGGCAGCATCGGCCAACGCCACATCCTCCGCAATAATGACTGCGGCATCGGCTTCTCCTAAACTCAAAGACGGCCCCACTGTACCGGCGGAAGTACAGACCCCCAACCCCTTTGGACAGGGGGCGATTTTCAAACCCACTCTCCGGGAAAACGGGGAATTTCCGGCATAGACGGCAATCATCCGTTCTTTGGACGAACGCAGGAAAATATCGCCGCCATTCTCGATAATGAATTCGGATATGTCGGGAAGGTCTTGGGCGATCATCCCCGCAACGGCGCCGGCCACCGCCGCCATGGGACCCACCTGAACCCGGCTCGAGACATCGATCATCCATTGGACGATGGGATAGGCTGTCGAATCCGGCGGATAGGGAACGAGCGTTTTCGCAAAAAGCGGATGGTGATAGATATATTCTTTTAAATGACGCCGCAACTCCAACAGTAATTTTTTTACCCGCTCCTCCACGGCCTGATCGCTCAAAATCCATAAATCGCTTTCACCAATAACCACTCTGGAACGAATTAAGTCGCCGGCGTGGTAAGCCCGATAATCCCTTTCAACGTCCGTCTTTTTTAAGTACTCCGGATCTTTATCCATTATAAGTATTCCTTAACGTGAAAATGCCGTAACACTGGCACTATCTTAAAAACTTAAAAAGTCGCCTGAATAATCTGCATGGGGCAAGCCTTTACGCATGATTCACAAACAATGCACTGTTCCTTGTCAAAAGATAACTGCCAGTCCGGAGCGGCGATAGTGAGCGCCTTGGAACGGCACACTGCCGTGCAGGCCCCGCAGTGAATACACTCGGCTTCATTCCACACGATTTCCTTCCCTATCGGCTCGACGTGAACTCCTTGAGAAATAATATACTGGATGCCCGCTTGGATATTGGCTTCGGAACCGTTGGAAAGCTCGATGACCAGTTTCCCTTCTTCTCCGGGCGTGATCTTCGCTTTTAGGATATTGATTGCCAGATCAAACTCCTTGACCAAATGGTAGGTTAACGGCACCTCTGTCAAACTGGGCGGGAATGAAAGAACGATTCTCGTTTTAGGCATGTTGGGAAGCCTCCTTGGCGTGGATCTCCAATGAATTCAGTTTGTTTTCTAACGGCAAAGCTTGAACGGGTTCCGTCAATGTAAACTGACCAAGGGTAATCCACTCTTTCAGGATAGCGGCGATCCGACGAGCTTGATAAAGTGATGACAAAGGCGCAGTAGGCACTGATTTTCCCTGAACGGTGACTCTTCCGGAGCGCAACTGTTCATAACTTACCAGGCCATAGTTGGGTTTACTGCGTTCCGGGACACTATAGTCGACAATCGTCGTCTGAATCTCCCGGTTGGAAATGGCGGTAAAACGCAACATTTCCTCATCCAAAATCGGTATGGGAATCCCCACGCCGACGTACATCGTGACTCCGTAACGATCAAATAGAGCAGCCCGTAAAAAATCGCGTTTCATCTCTTTCAGGTTCCCGATCAACGCCAATGTCCCGGCGCTAGAAAGCGGCACGCCGTTTTCGGCCCTTTTTTGCAGCGGATTGTGTTGCGTTCCTTCCCATGCTACGTACCCAACCGTTCCGCCTAAAAAGATGCGGGTGCCGATTCCAATCGTTCGATAGTACGGATCATTTAGTAATGGGCTGAGTTCGCCGGATGTAGAATAAGTAACATTGCCGAAATTCGGCAGCAAAGTTCCCATGTAGGTATAGATGGTCTTAGAAGACGAATTCACTGCCGCCGCATAGTTTTGATAGACATTCCGCGGATTAAATAAATAAGCTTGATTCAGGTCTTGCAAGGTAATATAGGTATGAATCTCTTTGCGCGGATAGCAGTCCGTCCCGTAGGATAACGCTTTTAACTCCACCTGTTTCCCGCTGATTAAGTCTTCAATGACATGAGCACCGCCATATTGAAAGCCTTGAGTCTCCGATAGTTCGGTGGCGCCGATATAGGCATCGACCGCGGCGACTCCCGCATAAGCCGGTACATTATTGAGCGATACCTTGCTCATGCGAATGGGCGGATCCGAATGGCCAAAATTTAAAAAAGCCCCGGAAGAACACATCGGGCCAAATGTGGCTGTTGTCACAACATCGATTTCCGCTGCGGCCTTCTGATAACCCTTCTCCTGAACCAGATCGATGATCTCTTCAGCCGTAACGACTACGGCCTTTCCCTGCTTAATCTTTTCATTAATCTCCGCATAACTTTTCACACGGCGACACCTCCAAGTTGCATAAAATAAAAAAGCCTCAATAAAGAGGCATAAAAGCGAATAACCTCTCATCTGCCAGGATTCCCTGCTGGATTTGGCACCAGTTCGCTCTCACACGAAGGTTGCCGAGGTCTCATCGGGCCAGTCCCTCCACCTCTCTTGATGAGGATATGAATGAATCTAATTTAATAGTATATTATTTTGATCAAGAATCGTCAAGGATTTAAATAAAATTATTTATTTTGACTTTTTTGCCGAAAATGTTCCCTATGGCATTCGCGGGCTTACTTTGATAACCGGTACTCCTGAAACTGTTTGTCAAAATCAATCCGGACGGGTACCTGAGCCCGAAATCGAGTTAAAAATAAAATTCCGGAGGCAATGAGACAAATGAGGCAAATCATGAAATAAAAAGATGCGGGTTGGCTTTTCATTTGATTACCCTTCTCTCTACCGCGATTATCATTTCAACCGGTTCGCTCCGAAACTTCTTGAAAGTTGGCGCTTCAAAATTAAAAATGAAATCATAACTTTATTGAGCGGGGTTTAATGAAATGTTATAATTTTTACAGTTTCATATTTTATCATACCGGGACGGTGATTTCATGAAGTATTTAGTAATCCTGGGCGATGGCATGGCGGACTATCCGGTTCCCGAATTAAACGGTCAGACGCCTTTGGAAGTTAGTCATAAACCCCAGATGGATTTTTTGGCAAAGCACGGCACAGTCGGTTTGGCGAGGACCGTCCCAACGGGGATGCCCCCCGGAAGCGATGTGGCCAATTTGGCGGTAATGGGTTATAATCCCCAAATTTATTATACCGGACGTTCTCCGTTGGAGGCGGTCAGCATCGGAGTCGATCTCAGCCCGTCCGACGTGGCCTTCCGCTGTAATCTCGTGACCTTGTCGGAGGATGCCGATTATTCCGCCAAAACAATGGTTGACTACAGTTCCGATGAGATTTCCACTGAGGAGGCCGCTGTATTAATTCAGGATATCGGAGCCCAGCTTGGCAACGATCAGATCCACTTTTATCCCGGAATCAGCTACCGTCATTTGATGGTGTGGCACGGGGGCCCCACCGCTTCCCGCTTGACCCCGCCCCATGACATTTCGGACCGCCCGATTCATGACCACTTGCCGAAAGGCGACGGCGCCGCGCAATTATTGGAATTCATGGTACAAAGCGCCGACATCCTCAAAAACCATCCCGTCAATCTCCGGAGAATCCAGCGCGGATTGCGGCCGGCAACCTCCATTTGGCTCTGGGGCCAAGGCACCAAACCGAATATTTCCAGTTTTCATGAAAAGTATCAGCTGCATGGTTCGGTAATTTCGGCGGTGGATCTGGCGAAGGGCTTGGGTATTTGCGCCGGATTAAACGTGATTGAAGTACCCGGAGCCACCGGGAATGTCCACACCAACTATAAAGGCAAAGCCGAGGCGGCGCTGGCCGCTTTTGCCGCAGGACAGGATTTTGTCTATCTTCATGTTGAAGCGCCGGATGAGGCCGGGCACCGTGGTGAAGTCGAAAATAAAGTAAAAGCCATTGAAAAAATCGACGGCGAGATTCTCGGTCCGATTTTGGAACGGCTGCCGGAGTTGACCCCGGATTATAAGATTATGCTGTTACCCGATCATCCCACGCCGCTCAGTTTAAAGACCCATGTCGCCGATCCGGTCCCCTTTGTCATTTATCAGTCCACCCAAACGAGTCCGGGTCATTCAACGGCTTGCTTTACGGAAAAATCGGCTGCCGTCACCGGACTGTTCATTGAAGAAGGTTTCCGACTGATGGATCGCTTTATTTTGGGGTAATGCATCAAAGAAACGACTCTCCTGTCGTTCAAGATCGATCTTGACTCCTCAAGATCGATCTTTTATTGTTCAAGAACGATCTTTTATTGTTCAAGAACGATCTTGGATAGCTCAAGATCGTTCTTCAGTCACTCCAGATCGATCTTTAGTGATCCCCAATCGTTCTTGGATGACCCAAGAACGATCTTTGGTTGCTCAACAACGATCTTGGATAACTCAAGATCATTCTTGAGTCACTCAAGTTCCATCTTTGATAGCTCAAGATCGACCTTGGAGGATGAATTGTTTGTCAATTCATTTCCAAGAGTCTGCAAGTATTTCCAAAAGAAGGTCTAGCTCTTGTGTAAGCGGCAGAGAAAGAAACCGTCTCCCCCACCCGACGCAGGCAGGACATTTGCCCAGGGAGTCGAGGAGTCTTCGAGGTGATCCCCCAATTGAGCGGGCAGATACTCCCGCCACGGAACGGGCCGGAATTCCGGATGCGCCTGGCAGAACCAGCGAATCTGCTCTTGGTTTTCCTCCGGTTCCAAGGTGCAGGTGCTATAAACGATCCGGCCGCCGGACTTCAACAATTGCGCCGCATGGTCTAGAATTTCCCGTTGAATCCGGACCAATTCGGCGCTATCTTCCGCTTGCCGGCGGTAACGCGCGTCCACCCTGCGCCGCAATACACCCGTTCCGGAACAGGGAGCATCGACCAGAATCGCGTCGACGGGCACATCAGAGGGCGGTTGAAAACTGCGGGCATCGGCCAAGCGCGGCTCGATAATCTTCAATCCTAACCGGGCGGCGTTTTCGGCAATCAGGCCGACTTTATGAGGATGGTCGTCAATACTGTAAATCGTGCCGCAATTATTCATCAATTCGGCTAAATGAGTACTTTTCCCCCCGGGTGCCGCACACAGGTCAACGACCGTCGCGCCGGGCGCCGGCTGCAACAAATGGGCCACCAACATGGAACTCTCATCCTGCACAAAGAGTTTGCCGTTTCGAAAGGCGGGAAGTTCTTCCAATGGCATGGGCAGGGATTGGAGGATTAACGCTTCGTCTAATAGGTTACCTTGGGTGAACATCACTCCTGCTTCGGCCAATTCATGCCGGATAGCGGCGAGCGACGTACATAGGCGATTGATCCGGACCGTTAACGGCGGTTTCTCATTATCGATGGCCATCAGCCGCTCGGCTAATTCAAATCCGTAGCGCTTCAGCCAACGTTCCGCCAGCCATGCCGGGTGGGAATAGGTAACGGACAGAAACTCCACCGGTTGGGAATCGCGATCGGGGAAAGGGATCTGCTTGCGGTTTCTCAGAAAATTACGGAGAACCGCGTTGACCAGTCCCGCCAAACCGGAATAGCGGGAATTCTTGATTTGGTCCACAGCGGCGTGGCAAACCGCTCTTTCCGGTATTTCCGGAAGAAATAGCAGTTGGTAGAGGGCCAGACGAAGCGTATCCTTGACGGGAACTTTCAACGATTGTAAAGGACGGCTTAAAAGCCGTCCGAGGATGAAATCAATCTGAAGCAGATTGCGCAAGGTACCGTATACCAGTTCGGTGCAGAAAGCCCGCTCTCTCTGTTCGACCTGGGGATTGCTGGCTAAAATATCATGCAGCGCCAAATTAACGTAGGATTCATTCTGTTCTACCCGGTCCAAAACCATCCGCGCCAAAAGGCGTCCGGAACTAATCATCACGCCGGCCTCTAAGGAAAAGCATTCGTAAAAGTTGTAAAACCGCCATGGAAGCTGCCGCGAGATACGTCATGGCCGCGGCACTGAGTACTTTTTTGGCGCCGCCCACCTCGTCGCCGCGCATCAAAAAGCCTCCGTCCGCCAGCATCGCCAGGCCGCGGTTACTGGCGTTGAACTCCACCGGCAAAGTCACCAGGGTAAAGAATACAAAGAAACTAAACAGGATAATGCCCAAATCGATTAAGAACGTGTTCCCTCCGAATAAGAACCCGAGAAAGAACAGGATGTATCCCAGATTGGAACCAAAATTGGCAATGGGAAAAATGCTATTCCGCAAGGCGAGGGGCGCATAAGCGCGGGCGTGCTGCAAGGCATGGCCGGTTTCATGAGCGGCCACACCGAGCGAAGCCAATGAACGCCCGTGATAAACTTCGGGAGAAAGCCGCAGCACCCTAGAACGCGGATCATAATGATCGGATAAAGTTCCGGGAGTCAATTCCACCGGAATATCCGCCAAATTATTGTTATTTAACAACTCCCGGGCCACTTGAGCGCCGGTCATCCCCGAAGCCGCCGGCACATCAAGATATTTGTTGAAGGTGGATTGCACCTTAAATTGGGCATAGAATGTAAAAATGACAGCGGGGATTAACAAAAGAAAAGTCGGATCGTAAAAAAACGGCATTTCCCTTCCCTCCTAAGCTATAATGTAATCTTTTTTCCCAAAAATCATTCCTGGTTTTAGCCGTCGGCCGTTGGCGAAATCGTTGGCAGACATTACTTTCTTCCCGAGCGGTTGGACCTTGGTTAGACACAATGAGGTTGTATCGCCTGTGGCAACCACAATTCCTTCCTTCGAGATCTGCAGAATTTCCCCAGGTTTCACTGGTTCACTCGCCGCATGAAACTCTTGAGGAACCGCCGCTATAATTTTTAAACGTTCCTGATTCAAAAAGGTTTCCGCTCCGGGAGACGGTGCGAATACCCGGATTCCATTATAGATGGATTTGCCCGGGCATGTCCAATCGATCTTTTCCAAATCGGATTTTATTTTCGGCGCTAAAGTGGCCAAAGTACTGTCTTGAGGAATGCGGGGCGCAATGCCGGCCGAGACATCCTGCAAGGTCTTCACCAACAGCTCTCCGCCTAATCTTGCCATTCTTTGATAGAGGCTGGTGAAATTTTCGTCGGGAGCGATTGCTAACGTTTCTTGATAGATAATGTCCCCCGTATCCCAACCCTGATCCATATACATCGTAGTAATGCCGGTACTGGCATCGCCGTTGAGAATGCTCCATTGAATCGGAGCGGCTCCACGGTATTTCGGCAACAATGAACCATGTACATTAATGCAGCCAAATCTCGGTCCAAACAAAATGGCGTCCGGTATTTTTTGGCCGAAAGCCACGACTACCACTACATCGGGGTTTATTTGCTCAAAAGTCTCCATAAACTCGGCATCCGCCACTCGCGAAGGCTGCCAAAGCGGCAAACCGGCTTGAATCGAGACCAGCTTCACTTCCGACGGTTGTAAAGTCATCCCTCTACCCTTCGGTCGATCGGGTTGGGTTACCACTCCGGCAATGTCAAAAGAGCCGGAGTGGAGTAGCGCTTCGAGACTGGCGGCGGCGAAGGCCGGAGTTCCCATGAATAAAACGCGCATCACTTATTTTTTCTCCTCTTGAAGGTAATCAATGAACAGGATCCCGTCCAGGTGATCAATCTCATGTTGAAAAGCCCGGGCCAATAGTTCGCTTCCTTCCAGTTGAATCGGCTTTCCGTCCAGGTTGATGGCGGACACCGTCGCCTTGGCGGCGCGGGTAATATATTCATTCCGGCCGGGAATGGAAAGGCAGCCCTCGACATCTTTGATTTCGCCTTCCGTATGGGTGATCTCCGGATTAATGAGCACAATCGAACCTTCGCCCACGTCAATCACGACAATCCGTTCGGAGACGCCCACTTGCGGCGCAGCCAATCCTACCCCGTTGGCATGGTGCATCGTCTCCAGCATGTCTTTGACGAGTTCCCGAAGCTTTTTGGTGATTTTCTGCACCGGTTTGGCTTTTTGCCGCAGAATGGGATCGCCCTCGGTTAAAATCTTTAAAATGGCCAAATATTAACACCTCAGTCTCTATTATATGATGGAATAAGGATTCCGGTCGCGATAAATCCGTACCTCCGGAGATTTCCGGCCCGCAAAATCATCCCAGGCTTTTTTGACAATCCGCTCCAGCAGCGACGGTTCAGCGCTCTTCACCAAAATCTGCCAGCGATAGTTGTCTTGAATTTTGGGTATCAGCGCCGGCGCCGGTCCCAGCAGTTCAACTGCATTCAAAGCGGCCGCCTCCGGCACTCGCTGTTGCAGCTGTCCCTGGAGCAAGCGGTAAAACTCAGCCGCGGCGGCACTGACAGTCTCGGAACGGAGCCCCGTAAACCCGATTTTGACTAACTCCGCAAAGGGTGGAAAGCGCAATTCCTGGCGGCAGGCAATCTCGCGTTCATAAAATCCAAGATAATTATGACTGCGGGCATTCTGCAACGAATAATGTTCCTGATTATAAGATTGAAAAATAACGTGGCCGGGCTGGCTTCCCCGGCCCGCCCTTCCCGCTACTTGGGTCAATAATTGAAAAGTACGCTCCGCCGCTCGAAAATCCGGAATATTCAACGTCGAATCGGCGGAAATGACACCCACCAGCGTCACCCGGGGCAGGTCGAAACCTTTGGCGATCATCTGAGTGCCCAGCAAAATATCGACCGAGCCATCCGTCAGCTTGTGATAGATTTCATAGTGAGCCCCTTTCCGGGATGTTGAATCCACATCCATTCGGATAATGCCTGCCTCCGGAAAACAAAGGCCCAGTTCTTCCTCTAACTTTTGCGTGCCGTTTCCGAAATAACGGATGCGGCTGCTTTGACAATGGGGACAGGTTTCGGGAATCGCCATCCGGTAATCACAGTAATGGCAACGGAGAAACCGTTCGTTCTGATGGTAGGTCAAAGAAACGTCGCAGGACGGGCAACGCAGCGCCTGGCCGCAATCCCGGCACAATACAAAAGTAGCATACCCACGACGGTTCAATAATAAAATGACTTGTTCTTTACGGTCAAGCGTTTTTTGAATCGACTCCCGTAAAAGCCGGCTCAGAATATTTTTATTGCCGGAGCGAAGTTCCTCCCGCATATCAACCATGGTGACTTCGGGCAAATGCCGCTGGTTGTAGCGCTGTTCCAAATGGAGGTAGCCATACCGTCCAGTCTGGGCCAGATAAAAAGCTTCCACCGCCGGAGTCGCGCTTCCAAAAACGGCTTTCGCGCCGGTCATTTCCGCCAATTTCTCAACCACCCAGCGAGTATGATAGCGCGGAGTGTCTTCCTGCTTATAGGAGGACTCATGTTCCTCATCCACAATAATCAAGCCCAAGTTGGTAAAAGGAGCAAAAACCGCGGATCTAGCGCCCAGTACGAAACGGGCCGTTCCATTCCGAATCTTGAACCATTGATCGTAGCGTTCGCCGTCGGACATATTGCTGTGGAGTAAAGCGACTTCTTTACCAAAGCAACGTTTGGCCCGTTCCAGAGTCTGTGGCGTCAAGGATATCTCCGGCACCAGATACAAGACCTGAAACCCTTCACGGATCCGGTCCAGGGCCGCCTCGAAATACACTTCGGTTTTGCCACTGCCGGTAATGCCATGTAATAAGAGACACCGTTGGGAACCGGGATCAAGAATTACTTCCAGCGCTCGCTGTTGCTGCTCGGTCAGAGTAATCTGCCGGGCAGCGGCGGTTTCCGTCAATCCCACCGGAATCCGCTCCTGAGTGGTTTCGCAAGCGGTTAATTTTGCTTCCCGGCAAAGCCGGTCCAGCACGGAAGAACTGACTTCGGCCGCAGCGCAAAGCTGGCTACGGGTCAGGCCCGGGGGATGCAATGTAAGACTAGTTTGAATCCGCTTAGCGGGAGCACTTTCCCCTTCGAAACAAGCCCCAGGAGCCAGTTGCAGCAGTCGGATTTTTTTGGGAGCGACTTTGGGCTCCGTAAGCTCACTGGTTGGCAACAGAATATGCTGCGCCAGCAAGTAATCCCAGACTTTCGGCAAGTGACTGAGTTTTTTCTGCCAACCCTCAGCGGTCCAATTCGCTTTGGCGCCGGCCGCCAATAATTGTAGCGTTTCTGTGACCGCCGGAACCGGGAAAAGCGTCGCCAATTGTTGCTCCAAGCGAGGAAGAAGCTCCGGTTGAACCCGGTAATAGCGTTTTTTGCGAAAGTTAATCCCCGGCGGCAGGCAGCATTTGATCACATCGACCCGGCTACAGAAGTAATACTCCGCCAATTGATTGATTAAGCGATATTGGACTGCGTTTATCAATGGCGTTTTATCGAGCAGTTCATGGATTGTTTTGACGTGAGCGCATTCCGGCTCTTCAACCAACTGCCAGACGTAACCCATATTTAAACGGTTTTGAAAGGGAACCAAAACCCGAGCCCCAACTTTCACAATCGGAGCCATGCTTTCGGGGACCTCATAATCGAACAAACGGTCCAGTTGCTGGGCTTGAGTCGCGATCAAAATTTTTGCGATCATGGGCTTGGATGCGAGCCGGCTTTTGAACGATAGGAGACGAGATAATCCAGGATCTGGTCTGCCAATACCGTCTTGGGCTGCTCCGGCAGCTCAACCGTTTCATGCTTGGTATAGATAGTGATCCGGTTATTGACGGCTCCCATGCCCAGGCCCGGAATGTTCACCAGATTGCCGACAATGATGTCCAGGTTTTTCCGGGTCAATTTTGTTAAGGCGTTTTCGCGGAGATTTTGAGTTTCAGCAGCAAAGCCCAACAAAATTTGACCGGGGAATTTTCTTTTGCCCAACTCGGCAAGGATATCCGGGTTCAACACCAATTGAACGGAGAGTCCATCGGAACTTTTCTTTATCTTCTGCTCAAAACTGGTTTGCGGGCGATAATCGGCCGGGGCCGCCGCTTTGATGACAATGGATGAACGCGGCGCCAATTCCAACGCCTTCTCATACATTTGTTCCGCAGTATCGACGCAATAAGTTTCCATTCCTTGATAGTGCGGCGCCGCTTCGGAGGTGGATATCAAAAACACTTTTGCACCGCGTTTAAAAGCAGCCTCTGCCAATGCGTGACCCATTTTCCCTGAAGAACGGTTTCCGATGTAGCGTACCGGATCGAGCGGCTCACGAGTGCCACCGGCGGTGACCAGGACCAACTCTCCTTCAAGATCATGCCGGGATAAAAGCCGCAATATTTGGATCTCCAACTCCTCCAAAGAAGACATCCGGCCACTCCCGGTATCTCCGCAGAGCAACTGGCCGGCTTCGGGGCCAACGATGGTAAAGCCGTACTCCCGCAAAGTGGCTAGATTTTTCTGCAAAGCGGGGTTCTCATACATGCCGGTATTCATGGCGGGAGCGATCAGTTTTGGTGCGCGGGTCGCCATGATTGAGGTGGTCAGCAGATCGTCGGCGATACCATTGGCGATTTTCCCGATGATATTGGCAGTCGCGGGAATGACCGCCATCAGATCGGCCTTTTTGGCCAATGCGATATGTTCAACGTTCCATTGGAATGAATCGTGAAACATATCCAAGTGAACGGGGTTTAACGATACCTCCCGAAATGTTAACGGAGTCACAAACTCCGCTGCGGACTTCGTCAGAATAACCTCGACCGCAATCCCTTTTTTACGAAGACGACTAATGAGTTCGGGAACCTTATAGACTGCAATTCCTCCCGAAACGCCCAAAACTAAAGTTTTTTGATCCATTGACCCCACCACCGTAGAATGATTCACCCAGTCACCGGCGTCTTACCAAGCGCGGCAAACAATGCTTGCAGTTCACTTCATTATAGAACAAAAAACTCAGAGTCACAAGGCTCTGAGATTCGTTACCGAAACCGAATGGGATTCTTCTTTAAAACAACCGACACGAACCGCCATTTATTTAATACCGGTTTTGGTCCTTTCCACTTTTATTTTTCCGGCACCAATCTCTTCTAAAGCAATCGTCACTGCTTTGATGGATTTTTCTTCGTTCAGCTGCTCCTCTTCCAGAATCTTTCGAGCCCTTTTCGCAGCGGCAGTTACTAAAGTATACCGACTGTCCACTTTTTTAAGTAATTCATCCAAAGAAGGATAAATCAAAATTAATGCCCCCTTTTCACGATCATAGAATATGTTTTTCAATGGTTTTTATCCGGAAATCCGATACTCGGCTACATATATTTGGAAAATCGGCTTATTCAACGACAGCGTCGGGAGTTAACTCGACGTTGGATGATTCAAAAGTATAATACATTCAAACCATTGGACTGTCAAGTCAAATTTACTTTTCCGGATAACCCAGGCGTGGATGTCGAGGGCTCCTCCAAGAGCAGCGCGGTTCAATCGGTCCAAAAAAAATAGTGCTGATCATTGATCTTTGCTTGATACATTAAAATCAACAATCAACAGCTATTTACGAATCCAATCAATCTAATCTTCGGGATCGACCGATGCATCCTTGGAATTCAGACGATGGGCAACAGTCTCAGGTTGGACTGCGGAAAGAATCACATGATCGCTGTCGGTGATGATCACTGCCCGTGTCCGTCTTCCATAGGTCGCATCGATCAACATGCCCTTATCGCGACTTTCTTGGATAATTCGTTTGATCGGCGAAGACTCGGGACTGACGATGGCCACGATCCGATTGGCGGACACTATGTTTCCAAATCCAATGTTGATAAGTTTGATATCCATATTTCGAAACAAAGGCCTCCTTCTTCTAATTGCTGCCGAGACGTTCGATTAAGGCTTGTTTCTGTCGGTTTCCGAGGCCTTGGATGCGACGAGTCTCATCAATGCCGATGTCAGTCATGATCTTTTTGGTCTTTACTTTTCCAATCCGCGGCAATGATTCGAGTAAGTACACCACTCTCATTTTGGCGATAACATCATCGTTGATGTTATCCAATACTTCACGAATCGTAGTCTTACCTGCTTTCAGGTTTTGGCGGATTTTAGCCCGTTTGCTCCGTACTTCCTGGGCTTTCTTCAGTGCTTTCTTCTTTTCGTCAAGCGAAAGTTTCGGTAATGCCACTCTGCTTCACCTCCTATTCAATATTTTGAATTTGTTCCCTGATCTTTTCCAACTGGGATTTAAACTCAATGACCAATTGAGCGATTTTCAGATCGTTTGCCTTTGAACCGACCGTATTGATCTCCCGGTTCAATTCTTGGATTAAAAAATCCAAACGTCTGCCAATTGGTTCCTGAATCTTGAGGGCTGCGGCAAACTGGCCTAAATGGCTTTCAATGCGCACCAATTCTTCATTGATATCCGACTTATCGGCAAAGAGCGCTACTTCCATTGCCAACCGGGAAGGATCGACTTCAATTCCGCCCGTCAGCTCGGTGATGCGCTTGCTCAACCGTTCTTGATAACCGATCACAACCTGCGGCGACAGTTCGAGCAATTGTTGCCGCAGCGAATGCAGGAATCCGATCTTTTCCAGCAAATCGCCGTTCAAACGCTCTCCTTCGATCTTTCTGGATTCAATCAGCGATTCCAAGGCCATTCCTAAAGCCTGTCCGGCAGTTTGGGCGAGAATGTCTTGGTCCAACTCCGGCTGGGTTACCTTGAACAGTTCCGGTAAATTGACGACGGTTTGGACATCCAGGTTCCCTTCGATGCCGAAATGTTCTTTCAATTCTTGAACCGCCTTCAAATACGAAGCAAGCAACGATGGGTTGACGGTAACCAGATTCTCTTCCGTGGCCAATTTGTCGATGGTGACGATGACTTCTATTTTTCCGCGGGATATTTGATTGCTGATCTCGCGACGCAAGCGGTCTTCCAAAAACGCGTAGGGTTTCGGCAACTTGAAATAAATTTCTAAATACCGGTGATTGATGGATTTGATGTCCATCGTTATGGTATAATTTGAAGTCGCGGAGGTGCCACGACCATAACCAGTCATACTGAGCGCCAAAGAATTTTTTACCTTTCTACAAAAATATTATTGTCCAATTTAGGGTATTGTTGGAAATATTAATTATATTCAACCTTTTCTGACGAATTCCTCTTTTTCTTCGCGAATTTTCCTCTATAACATGGAACTTTTTTAGCGGCGTAGCCGTTATTTAGTCTATAAGTAAGCGAGACAGCCAACTGCTTTCAAGTTATATTTCGGCTGTTTCCATAAATTAATTTAGATGATTCCATGGAATTTTAACGAACCGTGATTGGAGGTAATCAATTATGAGTCGGATTCAAAAATTTGGCGGTTATTTGGTCATTGCTTTACTCTCATCCTTGATTACGGCCGGTATCATTATCGGGGTTGCCCCCGGATGGCTTGCCAAGAATCAAAATCAGCCCTTGAATGTCCTCCCCGCGAAATATGACATGTCCGCCAATCTGGCCAGCAACTCGTTTGTGGCGGCCCGCCAAAAGGTGGCGCCGGCAGTCGTTTATATTGATACGGTCTCGGTGGTATCCACCAGCCCCGCGACACCTTTCGGTCTGCCCAAGGAGTTTTTCCCGCCCGGTTTCTTCGACCAGCAAAAGCAGGAGCAACGGGGAACCGGTTCCGGATTTATCATTCGTGAAGACGGTTATATTCTCACTAATGAGCATGTGGTACGTGGCGCTCAACAATTAAAAGTAACGCTATTTGGCGGCAAAAAATTCGACGGCCGGGTGATCGGAACCGATCCCACCACGGATTTGGCAGTCGTCAAAGTGGATGCAAAGAATCTTCCCACGGTCGAGATGGGTAGTTCGGCGGATCTGATGCCGGGCGAGTGGGTCATGGCCATCGGCAATCCCTATGGGCTGCACGATACGGTTACCGCCGGAATCATCAGCGCAGTGGGCCGGTCACTGGAGGATCCGGACCAGAACGGCAACCTGATTCAGACCGACGCGGCCATCAACCCCGGGAATAGCGGCGGCCCCTTGGTCGACCTTTCGGGCAAGGTGATCGGGATTAACGAAGCCATCATCGCCAATGCGCAAGGCTTGGGCTTTGCCATCCCCATCGATTTGGCCAAAAAGATTTCTCAGGAGCTGATCGAAAAAGGTAAAGTGCAACGACCGGCCACTCCTTGGTTGGGTGTAGCCCTCACCGAAATCAATGACCAAATCGCCGAATATTACGGACTTCCCAGCCGCGACGGCGCCATCATTCAGGTTTATTCGGGCAGTCCCGCCGAGAAAGCCAAGCTTCAAAACGGCGATATTATCAGAGAGATCAACCGCCAGAAGATCAAGACCCCCGACGATGTGGTCAAGATCGTCAAAGATTCCAAAGTCGGCAAGGTGCTCGATCTGCTCGTTTTCCGCGAAGGAAAACTGCTGGTCTTCAAAGTAACCCTGGAAGCCCGGCCGCAGAATCTGGATGAGGCCAACAATCGCAATCGAGTCATTCCCTTCCAGCGGTAAACGTAAACAATTACCAATTACAGATGACCAAATTTTTGTTACAATAGAATCAACCAAGAATGATTCTGAAAAAGAAGGTGACCTAGGTGAATACGACGACAATCCAACGAATTGCCACGACTCACCAAACCGCCGATCGGATGGCGGTCTTTGAAGACTTGGTCCGAACCTATGAGAAGCCTTTGTTTCAATTCGCCTTCAGACTTTCCGGCAATCACCATGAGGCTCAGGATCTGTTGCAAGAAAGTTTGTACCGCGCTTATAAATCATTTGCGAAATTTGAAGAAGGAACTGCTTTTGACCGGTGGTTGTACCAGATCATTCACAACCTTTATATCGACCATTACCGGAAAAAGAAGAATCGTCCGGTCGTCGCCTCCATTGATGAGCCATTGCCGCATCTGGAGAATGAAAAAACGATTGAGATTCCCGATTGGACGGCCAATCCCGAGGAAGAAGCGATGCGGGGCGAATTGGGACGGCAGATTCAACGCGGTCTGAATGAATTGCCGTCGGAATACCGTTCCGCGGTCATTCTCTGTGATATTCAAGGTTTATCCTATGAAGAAATCGCGCAAATCTTAGGGATTTCGATTGGGACGGTCCGTTCGCGGATTCATCGCGGCCGGAAGATACTCCGCCGTATCTTGCTTCCCTATCTGCGAGGGATGGAGGTTGAACATTGATGAACTGCCATTACGTTCAGAGCCTAATTTCCGCTTTCATCGATCGCGAACTGGATGCGGATGAAAAACGGGAGTTGCGCAGACATCTCATATCCTGTTCCGAATGCAACGTCGAATACCAGGATATTCAAAAAATAAAAACTTGTTTGGAAAATCTGATTCCCGAAAGTTACGATTTTGATCCAATGATCGCGCTGCGTTCTCGGCTGGTCAGCGAGGCCAACGAGTTCATCCCCACTTCCCTTCATCTGCTGTGGTGGGGACGGCTCGGCTTGGTGGCCGCCGGTTTGCTACTCTTTTTTCTTTCTACTGCAGCTCTATTTCCGTCAGAACCTAACTCCGCTCGTATTGCCCAGCGCCGTCATTCTTCCAGTCTGGTAAGCCCGGTCTCATACGACCAAAATATCTCGATTGATCATTCGGTTAATATTTATCAAGCCTCTTCCATACTGCCGTAGCCATCGCGACAACAATTGATTATCCAATAAAAAACCCCTTTTCGCGAGGGGTTTTATTTTTTTCGTTTCACTACACTCCGGTTTCAACTTTGAACTTTTTTCTATTTTCTACATTTTTTGAAAAAAACTATTTTTCATTGATTCTTTTGAATTTTCGTGCTGACAAATTGATTTTGGATGAATTGAATTGTGGGCATGCAAATTCAATTTGCCTGATCGGAATTACAATTTTCATTCTCGCAAATAGCATTTGGATGATCCCATTGCAGTTTGTCTTCTGGCAAATCCATTCCTTTTTGACCCACATAAAAAAGAATACCCTTCAAGAAACCGCTTCGTTACTCTCCAAGATAAGCGCGGCGCACCTCGGGATTGGCCGCCAACTCGGAAGCGGCCCCTGCTAAAACGATATTGCCGGTCTCCAGGACAAAAGCCCGGCTGGCGATGGACAGTGCCATGTGCGCGTTCTGCTCGACCAGCAAGATGGTAGTTCCGGACTGATTAATCGCCCGGATAATATTGAAGATCTCCTCCACCAGCATCGGCGCCAACCCCATCGACGGTTCATCCATCAGCATCAGCGTCGGTTTGGCCATCAGAGCCCGGCCCATCGCCAGCATCTGCTGTTCGCCCCCGCTCAGTGTGGCCGCCAGTTGGTTTTTGCGCTCCTCCAGGCGGGGAAAGCGTTGGAATACCTCTTCGAAACTTGCTCTGACTCCTTCGCGATCATTCCGGGTGAAGGCCCCCATCTCCAGGTTCTCCATCACGCTCATCCGCGGAAAGACCCGCCGCCCCTCCGGCACGTGGGCGATCCCCAGGGCCGCGATCTGATGGGGCGGAGTCTTGGTGATATTGCGGCCCTTGAAACTAATGCTGCCTTCGGCAACGGGCACGATTCCCGAGATCGTATTCAAGGTCGTGGTTTTACCGGCGCCGTTGGAGCCGATAAGGGCCACAATTTCACCGGTTTTGACATCCAGCGAGATATTGGTCAAGGCGCGAATGGCGCCGTAGTTTACGGAAAGATTGGTGATTTCCAGCATCCTTTAGTTGACCCCTTTTCCAAGATACGCTTCGATGACTTTGCGGTCTTTCCGTACCGTTTCGGGAGTTCCCTCCGCGATCTTAGCCCCGTAGTCCAACACCACCACCCGGTCGGAAATGTTCATCACAAATTTCATGTCGTGTTCCACCAGAAAAATGGTGATCCCCGACTGGCGAATCGACTGCACCAGCTCCATCAGTTCCTTCTTTTCCTGGGGGTTCATTCCGGCGGCCGGCTCATCCAATAAGAGCAGCCGCGGTTTTAAGGCCAGCGCCCGGGCGATCTCCAAACGGCGTTGCTCGCCATAAGAAAGATTCTTGGCCAACTCGGTTTGTTTCTCCAGTAAACCCACTTGATTCAAGCATTGGACCGCCCACTCGGCTAATTCCCGTTCTTCCTTTTGAATCCCGGGCAAGAATTTGAACATGGCTCCGAGGAAATTGACTTTGCCGCAAGTATGGGCGCCAATCAGCACGTTTTCAAAAACGGTGAGTTCATTAAAGAGATGAATGGTCTGAAAGGTGCGGCCGATCCCCCGCGCCGCCACAGCGTAGGGTTTCAGATTGGTAATCTCCCGGCCGTCAAAAATGATCTTGCCGCGAGTCGGGTTATAAATGCCGGAGATGAGGTTGAAAATGGTCGACTTCCCCGCTCCGTTCGGCCCGATCAGCGAAAGAATCTCCGCCTTCTGAATCTCCATGCTGAAATGATTCACCGCAATCAAGCCGCCGAAATGAATCGAAATATCTTCCAATTTGAGTACCATTGTCGCTTATCTCCCCCCGGCCGGAAGTTTGCCCATTGCTTTCCAGACCAAACGCCGGAAACTCACTCCGCCCAATAGACCGTTGGGCCGGAAAATCATCATGAAAACCAACAAAGCCCCGTAGACCAGCATCCGGTATTGCTGCATAAACCGCAGGAACTCCGGTGCGACCGTCAAAACGGACGCGCCCAGAACGGTCCCGGGAATGCTCCCCAACCCGCCGAGAACGACCATGTTTAAAATATCCACCGATTTCAAAAAGGCAAAATCCGATGGATTGATATAGGCGATGAAGTGTGCGTAAAATGCTCCGCCGACTCCGGCGAAGAAAGCACCGATGGCAAAGGCTTGAATCTTGTAACGGGTGGCATTGATCCCCATCGCCTCGGCGGCGATCTCATCCTCGCGAATGGCTTGCAAAGCGCGGCCAAAGCGGGAATTTTGAATAAAGCACATGGCGGCGATGGTCAGAATGGCGATCGCCCATACGTATATCGGCAACGGGATCGGCGTGTTCGGCAGAGGTACGGATAGGCCGAGCGCCCGGTTGGTAATGTCCAAATTTAAGAAGACCACTTTGATGATTTCGGCGAAACCCAGCGTGGCGATGGCCAGATAATCCCCGGAGAGCCGCAGGGTCGGAAATCCGATGAGGACGCCGAAACAAGCGGCGATGAGACCGGAGGCGACAATGTTGAGGCTAAAAGGAATCCCCAACTTAATAGTCAAAATTGCACTGCTGAAAGCGCCGATGCTCAAAAACGCCGCATGCCCCAGGGACAATTGTCCGGTAAGGCCGGTAATCAGGTTCAACCCGAGCGCCAGAATGATCGCGATTCCGATGTTGACCAGGATCTGCAAGATATACGGATCGATCCAATTCAATGAAGCCTGTAGTAGTTCTCCCACACCGACTACCTACACTTTCTTTTGTATCTTGAGCCCGAAGAATCCAGTCGGTTTGATAAAAAGCACCAAAACCAATATGGCGAAAGCAATCGCATCCCGGAACGAAGAAAAACCGGCCGCTACGCCAAAGACTTCGGCGACTCCCAGAAATACTCCGCCGAGCATCGCGCCGGGAATGGAGCCGATCCCGCCCAGCACGGCCGCTGCGAAGGCTTTTAAACCGGCCATTAAACCCATATTCCAGTTCACCGCGTTAAAATACAAGCCGACCAGGACTCCGCCGGCTGCCGCCAGCGAAGACCCTAACGCAAAGGTGAACGAGATGATCCAATTCACATTGATGCCCATCAAAGCCGCAGTGTTATAATCCTGCGAGGTGGCGCGCATTGCTTTGCCGAGTTTGGTCTTGTGGACGATAAACTCCAGCGCCAACATGAGGAAGGAAGAGACTCCGAAGATTAATAACTGCAAAGAAGAAACCGTGGCCGAACCGATTTTGAACTGAGTGACGGGGAAGCTGTTATCGGGGAAACCTTTGGCGTCTGCCCCAAACAGCAACAGGGCCAACGTGGACAAAAAGATCGACACGCCGATCGCCGAGATCAGCGCCGACAGCCGGCCGGACTTGCGCAGCGGCCGGTAAGCGACGAACTCGATGATGACTCCTAGAAGCATACAAAAGGCCATGGCCAGAATCATCGCCACGAAGATATTAAGCTGGAATACCGTAACCAGGAGCAGTGCGAAAAATGCCCCCATCATAAAGATCTCGCCGTGCGCAAAATTGATTAGCTGGATGATGCCGTAGACCATGGTATAACCCAAGGCGATCAAAGCATAGGTAAAACCAAGGGTAAGGCCATTGATTAACTGCTGCCAGAACATAAAGCTCCTCCTTACACGCTGACAAAACCACCGACCACCACTCGCGGGGTCGGTGGTCTTGCTTCACCCTTGTTTATTTTATGCTTACCGGGACTTTGGCCTTTAAGGCGTACTGACCATTTTTGACTTCTAAAAGATATACCGGGCTCTTGACCGGCTCTTGGTTAGCCTGGAAGGTGATGGTTCCGGAAACCCCCTTAAAGTTCTTGGTCCTGGCGACCTCGTTCCGGAACTTGGTGGGAACATTGCTCTTCGCGCGCTTCATGGCTTCGGCAAGAATCATGACCGCATCGTAACCCTGGGTCTCGAACAGGCCAGGAACTTGCCCTTTGTTTTGGGCTTTAAATTCCTGAATGAATTTGGCAGTCTCCGGGGTGGGCTGCTCGGGAGAGAAGCCTACGTAAACCATGCTGCCTTCAATGGCGGCACCGCCCAGACTGATTAAGGTCGGCGAATAAAGGCCGTCGCCACCGAACAAGCAGATTTTCAGCCCCTGTTTACGGGCTTCCTTCATGATGAGCGCGCCTTCGGTATAATAGCCGGAAAAGAAGATGATGTCCGGATTCTTCGCTTTGATATTGGTGATTTGGGCGCTAAAATCCTTATCGCCGTCTTTTACCTTCTCTTCGGTAATGATTTCGAGACTCTTCCCTTTGACGGCATTCTTGAAGACTTGCGTCAAGCCTACGCTGTAATCATTGTTGTCGGATGTAATCACCGCCACTTTTTTGTAGCCGAGGTTTTTGGTGAAGTAATCAACCAACGCCGGGACAGCCACGGTATCAAGCAGGGTATCCCGGAAGATGTATTTACCAAGTTCCACTACACCGGTGCCGGTGGCTCCGGCGGAAAGCAACACTACCCGATTGCGCTCACAGATCGGTGCGGCCACTTTGGTAATGCCGGTCGTCGGGTCGCCGACAATAGCCGCCACTTTATCGCGGCTGATGAATTTTTGCACGATGGAAGCGGCCTCTTGCTTATCGCCACGATTATCCGCTTCGACGATAACGATCTTCGCCTGATTAACCCCGCCTGATTTGTTGATCTTTTCAGCGGCCATTTTCATGCCCAACAGAGTCGGCTGTCCGTACATGGCCACATCTCCAGTGAGAGCGCCCAAAAAGCCGATTTTGACGACGCTTTCTTTGGTTTGGCCGATCCCGGCAACCATTAAAAAGATAAGTACCGCGACGAGAAGAAAGACCCCGCTTTTTCTCAAGTTCATCAATGTTCAGCCCCCTCATGATTATTTTAATATAGGAAACAAACGATATTTTGTGGAGATTCTACAAGCTTTAAAAAAACCCTCTTGATTGGACAGTTTGATCGAGTCGATTTTTATAAAACTGTAATTTTGAGTCGCTTGGGATAGATTCGAAACTTTCTTTAAAGCCCTGATATTCCACAATGTAAAAGAATTATTCAATCAATGCAAATATCAAGGTATTTCATAAATATTAATTGTAATGGAATAAATCTCAATTCTTTGAGCAGGATTATGGTAATTGCGACAATATCCATAATTTCTTGGTCCAAAGTTGTAATGATTTTCGATTATGGTATTTCAACAGATCTTTATAGTATTAAATCATTTTGCCATGCACGTGACGCTATTTGTTCATTGTTCCTTCATACAATAATATCGGGGGTGATTCCATGAGTACTGCACTATCAGTAATCAGCAGTATTGAAAGGCTTTCCCAATCCATAGCGGCTTTATTAGGAAATACTGCGGCTTTTCCCGCATTCCGAACCACGCTGATTACAACTTTTGAATTGATTAAAGGCGCTGTTCGTGAGCTTCCAGTACGATTTTTCAGGCAACAGGAAATCTTGCAAGTTCTTAATCAAGCCGAAACCATTGTCAGTGGCGCTCTCGCCATTACAATCCAGGAACTGAATACCATCCTGGGATTGTTGCAATTGGCGACACTCAAAGTGACTGTCTTTACCGATCCCTGAACCAATCAGAATGCACGCAAACAAAAGACTGTCGGCCTACGGCTGACAGTCTTTTGCCATTTGGGCCTTAAACCCCATATTCCCGCAGGTATTCCTCGATCCGCAATTTCATGGCATCATCAATGATCACCTTGCCATCGACCTCCCGGTTGTGCAGGTAACCGATAATTTCATCGATGGTTACAATCGCGTGCGTTTTGATTCCGAACGCCTCTTCCAACTCTTGCAGCGCGGTCTGGTGTCCGGTTCCGCGTTCCCGGCGGTCCACGGAGACCACCAGTGAAGTGATATTGACGGCGGCCACCGAATGTAAAAGCTGCCAGCTTTCCCGGACGGAAGTACCCGCTGTGATGACATCCTCGATGATTAAGACCCGATCCCCGTTATTCGGCTGCCAGCCGACGATTCCCCCACCTTCCCCATGATCTTTTTGTTCTTTTCGATTAAAACAATACGGTACGTCCCACTGATATTGATGGTATAAGGAAACAGCGGTGGTGACCGCCAACGGAATCCCTTTATAAGCGGGGCCGTAAAGCACGTCAAAATTCCGTCCCGCCTGATGCATGATGCACTCCGCATAAAACCGGCCCAACTTCGCGATCTGGGCGCCGGTTTTATAATTGCCGGTATTCACAAAATAAGGGGTGCGGCGTCCGCTTTTGGTCACAAAATCGCCGAAGGTTAAAACATTGGAGCGGATCATAAATTCGATAAATTCCTTTTTGTAGTCCATCTTTGGTCTCCTTATCAGAATGTTGTGTTTGAAGGCCTTTTTAAGCCGATCTCCGTTTCCGGCGAAAGGAATCAAATGCGCCCGCTCAGGAGAGCCCCCAGTTCCGAAACAGAACCCGCTATCCCCGTCGGATGCGCGGCTGTCAATTCTTCCATGGTCCCATAACCGTATGCCACCGCTATCGAAGCAATACCGTGATTCCTGGCTCCGATTATGTCATGTTCCCGGTCACCCACCATGACGACCTTGGAACGGTCCGGGCTTTCCAATGATTTCAGGAGCTCCGCAATGACCTCCGTTTTGGTCGACCGGGTTCCATCCAGGTTGCTGCCGATGATGTGCTCGAAGAAATGGGCCAGGCCGAAATGGGATAGAATCCGTTCGCTATAGACGGTCGGTTTGGAAGTAGCCACGCTTAACCGGAGGTTCTGGCGTTGTAAGTCAGCCAGCAATTCGAGGATTCCTGGGTACACGGTGTTTTCAAACAGGCCGGACACTCCGAAATACTCGCGGTAAAACTGCACCGCCTGCCAGGCGGTTTGAGCATCCAATCCGTAATACTTTTCAAAGGACTCCTGGAGTGGCGGACCGATGAAACGGAGCAACCGTTCCCGGTCGTTCGCGATAATTCCCAGTTTCGACAGGGCATAACAGATTGAATTGACGATTCCTTCGGCCGGATCGGTCAAAGTGCCGTCGAGATCGAAAAAAACTTCCTGATAAGCTGTCATATTTTCCTCTTTGCTTCCCAGTTGCGCGGGGCGGATCAACATATTTTCATTCCAATATAAGCTATCCCGGAATGATTTTCAAGCCCCAACCGCAAGTTTATTCGTTTGCTCCGGAGAGGACCTCTATCACCGGCGGCAATTCGGGGAAGCGGGTAATGCTGGCATCGGGGTAAAACTCCCCGTAGCAGTCGAACGGACCCCGCCTGAAATGAATGGTTTTCATGCCCAAATGAGCGGCGCTTCGCAGGTTGGGCAGACGATCATCGATGAAAACACAGTCACCCGGGGTGGCACGGATGGTTGCCAAGAGTTTTTTATAGATCCTCGGCTCCGGTTTGCGGATTCCCACGACGCCGCTGATGATTTTGGCTCCGAAAAACCCATTCAGCCGGTGTTTGCGGCATAGATAATCGGACCATTCCGCCACATCGTTCGAGAGCAACGCCAGCCGATAAGCGCCGGCGAGCCGAGCGGCGATCTCCGGGAATTCCGGATCCAATCGCAAATGGTTGTCAAGATAGTTCTTTTCCAAGTCCGGATGGGCTTCGGAAACGGGAAACCCGACCTCCTGCCAGAACCGGCGGGCGGATATCTCCCCCAGGCTGGCTTGCAAATACACTTGCCGAATTTGCTCCGGATCGAGCGTGGGATTCAAGCCCCGGACATACGGCACCAAGAGTTCATTGGTGTCGTCCCCGTCCAGAAAAACGACTCCCATCGCATCAAAGATTAACCATTGGATAGCCAGAGTCGCTCTCCTCCCCCGCGATAGGGATTATGGTCCGGATTGAAAGCGGGTCATTTTGAACCGTCCGTTAATCGGTTATAAACTCCAGACTGCCGAAGACGACATTGGTGTCGATAGCCAGAAATTTCTCCCCTTCTTTGTAGTTCGGAGAATAATAAGTGGAGTTTCCGAACGAGATGGTGTTGCCATCGGGCATTCTAGCGCCAGCGAATGCCGAATTGACGGTCACTTTTACCGGCAAGGCAGGATTGATGCGAATGGTTCCAGCGCCAAAAATCGTGTTGATCTCGATTTTCGAGTCCACCGCTGTGACTTGGGACAGATCGATGGTTCCCTTAGCGAAGATCACGTTGTAATTCTCTTTCGGTTCGGTCACCTTGAGCTCAGAATCATCGAAAATGATGTCGTTTTGTGATGAACGGGTCACGCCAAAGCCTCCGACCAACATGCTGATACCGGCATAAATCAGGCAAAAGGCCACCGCCAACCGGAATATCGGGATATTGAAATTGAACAAGACCTTCAGCACCAGCGCGATGCCAATAAAAATCAAGAAAACGCCCCAAAACACCTCACTGAACAAAAAACCGAATCGCACCATCGGATTATACCTCCTTATCAGATTGGAATAGCTTTCAGCTCGTTTAACACCGTTCCCAAACATCGGGCCAATACCGACCCGGGCTCCAGACGAAGTGGATTGCCCTACATGCAAAGAAATATTCGCCATCAGGATGGTAAATCCTACCTAAGTTTTTCTATTGCCCTCTCAAACGGGACAATGGACTGACCAAACCGCCTCCGGAATCATATACTACTTCTGGCAGTGCTAAAAACTAGCGGGAGATAGACATGATTTTTACCATTAGCTTGCTGGCCATCTCGTTGAGTTTGGACGCCCTGGGCGTCGGCTTAGTTTACGGGATGCGTAGAATCAAGATTCCTTTCTATTCGAAACTCGTCATCTGCTTTTTCTCCATTCTTTACTCCGGGGGTTCGATTTTACTCGGCCGCACGCTGGCAAATTTTTTATCACCCTTCGCCGCAAAACTGATTGGCCTATCCATCTTAATTTTGATGGGCATTTGGATCATCCTCCAGGCTTTGATCAAAAACTCAAGCGAGACGGTAAAAAACGACGAAGCCGGGCTCGACCCGACACTCTTGACCATTGTCATCAAATCGCTGGGAATCACGATTCAGGTCGTCCGGAATCCAGTGGAATTCGATTTCGACCGTTCCGGTTCGATCGACGCCTCCGAGTCATTACTGCTGGGATTGGCGCTCTCGGTCGATGCGATCGGAGTCGGAATCGGAAGCGCTTTAGTGGGTTTCCACTCCCTTGGAATACCGTTGTGCGTGGGACTGACGCAATTACTCCTTTTGTATGTCGGGGCGTATATTGGTGAACGTTTTGTATCTCAGCTTAAGATTAATGAAAAAATGTTATCCATTTTACCCGGAGTTTTATTAATTTGTTTCGCACTGATCCGGATCTATTGATCAAATTATTTATCACCAATCGATAACCTCCATATTCTTTGTTGTTTGGCTGATACGTGACTTGGGTTGAGGAGTTGAAAGAGAACGTTTTGGGAATCACAGATCGCTTTGGGTGACTGAAAGAGCTCATTCAGTCGTCGGGCAAGCTCGTTTTGTGGATAAGAGAGCTTGCTCAGTCGTTCAGCGAGCTCATTTTGTGGATGAGTGAGCTTGTTTTGTGAATCAGCAAGCTGGTTTTGTGAATAAGCGAGCTCGCTCAGTGACTCGGCAAGCTCTTTTTGTGGGTAAGTAAGCTTGTTTTGTGAATGGGAGAGCTCGCTCAGTCGTTCAGCAAGCTCTTTTTGTGGATGAGTAATCTATTTCCGTGGATAAACGGGCTCGCCCCCTTCCGAGACCCTATATTGATTGCGAAGGGAATGTTATGGTAATTTGAAATTCTCTGACCTGGTTATCGCCCTTGCCGGACAAATCAATAAAAAAGACCCGGAGTATTGGGCAACCCGGGTCTTTTTTGATTTATAAAGAGAGCGATTACTTAGCGCGCGGGTGGGCCTTCTCGTAGACTTCCTTGATGCGGTCTTTAGTCAGATGGGTGTAGACCTGAGTGGTGGAAATATCGGCATGGCCCAGCATCTCCTGGACCGAACGCAGATCGGCCCCGTTTTCCAATAGGTGCGTGGCAAAAGAATGGCGCAAGGTATGCGGAGTAATCTCGATTGCGATATCCAAATTTTCGGCGTATTTTTTGATGATTTTCCAGAAACCCTGGCGGGTTAGGCCTTTGCCGTGATGATTCAGGAACAGGGTGTCCTCATAGGGACTGGAGGCCAAAAACTTCCGGGCATGCTCCAGATAGATCTTCACATATTTGGTGGCGACGGAGCCCAATGGAACGATCCGTTCCTTTGAACCCTTGCCGAAGCAGCGAATATAACTCATTTCCAGATTGAGATCGTTGATTTTCAGCGAAACCAGTTCCGAAACCCGCAATCCGGTGGCATATAGTACTTCCAGCATCGCCCGGTCCCGGACGCCCACCGGATTCTTCAGATCCGGCTGTTCCAGCAAATGTTCGACGTCTTGAACCGAGAGCACACGCGGCAGGCGTTTTTCCTGCTTGGGCGCATCCAAATTGATCGTGGGATCGCGCTCAATCATCCCTTCACGCGCCAAAAAATGATAATATGATTTAATCGCCGCCAGATTCCGGGAAAGAGTCGCTGTGGCCTTACCACGGGCTTGAAGCAGTAATAAGTAGCCGATGACCGTGGCCTGGGTGGTCGCTTGAAGATCGAGATTCTTCTTCTCTTTCAGATAACTCAAAAACTGCCGCAGATCCCGACCGTAAGATTCCAGGGTGTTCTTGGCTAAACCGCGTTCCACAGACAAATAGTTGAGGTAATCTTGGAGGCTGTCTTGCAATAGTGTCAACTCCTTTTGTAAACTTTCAAGATGTTTTAGATTTCGACAGATTCCGAGACATCTCCTTTTTTTAAACGACAGGAAAAATTTCCAGTTATGTCAGGGCGGTTTTGCCACCCTCCCAGGTCCGATACCCGGCGTCATGTTTTCATATCAAATGATCCTGCCCACCCAAGTGGTGATGAAAGGCGTAACATAGCCCTGGACAAAGCCACCCAGGACCATCAACAAGATTACAATGAGCGTAATAACGGCGCAGCGGATCATCTCTTCGCCGATGGCGATCTGCTTTTTGGTGAAGCGGATCTTGGTCAGCGCCGCGGCGCAATCCATGATGGCCACCACCATAATCAGTAACGCCGGTAAGACGATGATATTATGGGGTAAGATGCCGGTGAGCGTCAGCAAGATCCCTTTATATCCCATTGTTTGAAATAAAAAACCAGTACTGAAACCGAGAATAAAACCTCTGGCAAAAATCAAAAGCAACGCCAAAGGCACCCCGATCACACTGATTCCCATGAAAAAAAGAAAAAAAACGGTTTGCAGGTTCGAGACAACCGTTTGCCGGGCATAGATATTGCTCTGTAAAAAGTCCTCCCCATGCAGCCCCTGGTTTACAAACCGGACCAATTCACGTTGCTGATCCTTCTCCAATACGCTTGCGGCTATCACTCCAAAGGCTATCCCCATCGATAACAGGATTAAAACCAGCGCGACCAAGAAGATGCGATCTCTGATATAATCTTGGATTATTTGGCGCAATCGTAATGTTAAAAGCATCATCTTCCCCCCTTGTCCATTGTTAAAATTTTATGGTCAAGTAGGAGAATATATGATTGTCTTTTGCGAGATTCAGGCTGCGGATCGTTCTTGTCCCAACTGGGCCAACGGCAAAAAAACCGGCCTTTTACGCTACCATCGCTTCAGTCAAGCAGGATTTAAAAAGCCGCTCTGTATCACCGCCTGGGTCAGATATTGCGCGGCCAGCACATCCTCCAGCGAATTGGCGCTGGCAGCAACGATTGTAATGCCGCAATCCAATTTCCGCGCTGTTTCGATGGCGCGCTCGATCCCGACTTTGGCCGGTTCGCAACCTTTTTTGAGTGGAGTTCTGACCACTGTCGCGGTCAGGACCGCCGGCGCTCCGTTATTATAGGCCGCGTCAAAAGCGACTCCGCCGGTGTCCGAGATGAATAATACGACTTTACCGGTAAAAACGGCAAATTTTCCGATCTCCGTGCCGATATTGGGGATGATCGAGCCCACTTCCGCGCCGGATCGTGCCACACCAGCCAGAGCGGCTTCGGCCCGTTTGGCCCGCTCGCTATCCTCGCCATAACGCGGCTCGGCCACCACGATCAGTTGCGTTTTGTATTTCAAAGCGGTCTTCCCCGCCAAATACCCGATCCGATCAGGATTGATATTCAACGGAACCTTGCATCCGGTCGGAGCCGCGCCAAAAACAGCAATGGCTCCACTCTCCAGCGCCACTTCCGTGCTGGTCGACATATCAATAATATCCACAATAACTACCGCGTCGCCGCGCCGGGCACCTTCCACCGCTCCGGAGGCATTGAACGTCAAATGAACGGTCTGCAATTGATCACCTTTTTGACATGGATTGAGTCATTGATTATCTTCCGAATGGATATTTCCGCTAAATACGCCTGATAATCTATATTCAAAGCAGTCCAATATATGCTGGGTATCGATGAATATCACCATAAGTTGCGCCGTTCGACATAAGACAGGGCAACCACTGTTTTGGCGTCGACAATCGCCGCAGTATCCAAATGTTGCAACACTTCTTCCTTGGTCATCGTAACGGTCGCCAAAAACTCGTCTGGATCCGGCTCTCTCCGGAAGGGCCGCAATTGTTTGGCCAGGAACAAATGGATAACCTCGTTGGTAAATCCAGGAGTGGTCCAAATGGAGGATAAATAAATCAATTCGCCCGGCTCGTAACCGATCTCTTCCGAAAGCTCGCGCCGTGCGCAAGTCTCCGGTTCTTCCCCCGCATCGAGTTTGCCGGCGGGAATCTCTAAAATGATTTGACCGGTGGGGTAGCGGAATTGTTTCACCATAACAATTCGGCCATCATCGAGCAGAGGGACGACAGCTGCCGCCCCGGGATGAAGCAGGTATTCCCGATTGGCAATCTTGCCGTTGGGCAGCCGCACTTGGTCACGGTGCAAATCGAGAAAGCTGCCATGGTGAATCGTATTCTTGGAAACCGTGGTTTCCTTCAAATTTTCAGCCATGATTCTCCATCTCCAATTTGGCTAAGGTATCTAACTGGTTCAGCGCGGCTCTGGCAGCCAACATGCCGGCTGTCACTGAAGTCTGAAAGAACCAGGGATCTTCATTCGCCGTCCGCCCCATGGTTTTGACATAAATCTGGTGCTCGGCCAATAATTGGGCGGCCGGAGGATCGTCCAGCGCGTACCAACGGTGACGCTGTTCCAGTTTTTTTAAAATCACTGCTGCGGTAATCTCTTCAATCAAGTCCGCGGGAAGCCGGTTGGATAGTCCCACCAAAGCTGGCTGATTGGCCAGGTCCAAGACGGTAAGGGAATGATGGCTCAATCCGTGATGACGCTCCCGGCGGTCAGCCGTGCTGACCCGGGGAGCCAATATCGGGATGCCTTGCAGGCGGCTGGTGAGGTCGATGATCCAGGATTGCTCAATTCCGCTGAATCCCAAGGCCGTACCCGTGCCGACAATCCCCGGACCCAATCCGCAAATGACCAGATCGGCCGAGAGAACCTCGACGGCCGCGACTAGTGCGGAAGGAATACTGACCGCTTCGAGATCGCCCCCAAAGGCATGCCCGGTAGTTATGGTAGCCTGAAGCAATTCTTTTGCCTTCAATTCCCGGACCAATTGACTCAAAGCAACCGGAAGGGCGGCACCGTCGGTCATGATGTAAACGATTCGAGGCTTTCTCGGAAAATAGCTGCGAAAACCGAGGATGATCCCCGGAAGCATGCTATGGAGAGAAGCGGCGACCACCGGAACGCCCCGCAACGAAGTAGCGTTCTCCAGCGCCTCATGAAAAGGGCTAGCCTCCTCTTCTACCGCCAAAACCGGAAACTGCCACGGAGTATAACGTAGTTTCATGATATGTCCCGCCGGCGCTTCGGCCGGAACGTCGGACTCCCCGGCAGGTAATACGAAATGACGACCGCCCGTCCCCAAACCGAGCTTCACCGCACTGGTGTTAAGGAATACTTCCTCGCCCGGTTGGAGTTTCCGCTGAAAACAAGGGTAATGATAAGCACGTTGAAGCTGGCCGTCTATTTCCACCAGTAATTCCTGGAGATCGGGACTTTGAAACAGAACTTCGACAACTCTGCCTTTTGCGGTTTCAAACATACCCATTCCTCTTTTGCCGATACATGCGATTCATCTATGAAAACTCAGAAGCAATGCCGGCGATGGCTGCGGTATTTTCTCAAATATTGCGAAGGTTGGACATTCGGAAGCGAAAGGGTATTCGCGCTTGCCATGCGATAGCTTTCCAGCTCCGTTTCCAACGCAGCGATTTTTGCTTGGGCTTGCTCAAAACGTAAATCGTCATCGCTTTTCCACAGTAAAACAAACCCCCAGCCGATAATGAGAAACGTGACCAAAAACGCCAATGGTTCAAACAGATCGAACTTCAAATACCAAAAAATCGAAACGATCCCTACGATCAAGAGTGATAAACCGAAGTAATAATTATTATCCCGACTTAATTCGATCTTAAAATACCGCTTAAGAAATTCGCGCATTTTTATTTACCTCCGTTTTTACGGTGAATTCCAGTTCGCCCGTTCCCACCCCGACCCAATCCGGAATCTTCGGAAGCTCATCCAGATGGTTGAGGCCAAAATACCTTAAAAATTGTTTGGTCGTTCGGTATAAAATGGGCCGGCCCGGAGCTTCCTTCCGCCCGGCCTCTTCAATCAGATTTTTATCGACCAACGTGGCGATGGAACTTTCGACGCTCACTCCGCGCAATGCCTCGATCTCCGCTTTGGCAATTGGCTGCTTGTAGGCAACAATGGCCAAAGTTTCAATGGCCGCGGGTGAAAGCCCGACATTGCGCGGGGTTTTCTGCAACTTTTCCAGATAGGGGGAACACTCCGGGTGAGTATAGAATTGATAACCGTTGGCGACTTCAATGATCTGAATCCCTTTTTTGGCATGCTGATAATCAGCCATTAAGTCCCCAAGCAATTGTTTCACAGTATGTTCGTTGATCTCGACAATCTCGGCGATTGTTTTAAGTTGAATGGGCTCTGAAGAAGCAAAAATCAACGCTTCAATGACAGCACGCGCCATAGTTAAATTCATTGCGTATTCATCACCTTCTCGGGAAGGGATAATCGAATGTCGCTAAAAAGAGCCTCTTGAAAAACCACGATCTGCTTCAGACGAATCAACTCCAAGACGGCCAAAAAGCAGGTTATGAGGCCAATTTTACTCCTAATCTCCGCAAATACTTGTTTAAAATAGACCCGGCCTTCATTTTGAATGAGAGCCAATATTTCATTCATTCGTTGTTTAACGGAAACTTCCTGCTTAGGAATGGTATCAAAATCCTTGGTGAATTGACTTTCGATAATTGCCTTAAAAGCTTCCATCAGGTCCCAAATCGAAAGGTTCTTGATGGGATCGGCCTCGGGAGCCAATTTTTGATCGGCAAATTCCCCTCCTGAGCGCGGATATATCTGCAATTGTTCGCTTTCAAGTGTAATCAGGCTGCGAGTGGCTTCCTTAATCTTTTTATACTCGATTAATTTTTGAGCCAATTCCCAACGCGGATCTTCTTCGGCGGCATCCGCTTCAGTTGTGGCGGCAGACTGACTCTGCGGTAATAGAAGCTTGGCCTTGATCTGCATCAAGGTCGCTGCCATGACTAAAAAATCACCTACGGTCTCCAAATTCAACATCTGAATCGTTTGGAGGTATTCCAGATATTTTTCGGTAATCAAAGCGATCGGAATGTTATAAATATCGATCTCATCTTTCTCGATCAAATGCAATAAAAGATCGAGCGGCCCTTGAAAAATATCCAATTGAATTTGATAATCCATCGGCATTCCTTAATTTTGATCATCGGCGGTTTGCAATTTTGTCAAATCAGGATTTTGATTGAGCCTCGGCGGATCATGATGACGTCGAATCAACTCAGCCACTGCCGGATCGAAACCGGCCCGGAGCGTCAAGTGCGCACCCCGAACCGGGTGAATCAAGTCGATATAACATCCGTAGCGCACCCTCCCCCAGAAACGCCGGTCCAACTGAGCCATCGCCAATTTGCCCCGATAAATCGGTACCAACCGTCGGATTAAAGCCACCAGGATACGGGTGAGTAAGTTGAAATCATCCGCCATTTTCCCAACATCATGCAATAATGCAGCTTGAATTACGTGAGAAGACGGTTGAGCTTCCCTTTTCGAGTCGGCTATGATTGTTTGAGCAACAGCAAGGGAATGAAACTGATCGATCTTTCCCATTTGAAAAAAGAGAGTTTTACCCGCTTCATTCAAATAACCGTCGATTAATTGATAATCGTCGAGAGAGAACGTTCCGATCCAGGACTTTAAAATCCGTTTCACTATCATCATTCAATCCGCTTTAACCGCTTTCATGGCAAAGCCGCCTCTTCCATTAAACATGCGTTCGGAACTATAACTACAATGCCACCATAAACTAACGATTGTTCCTAACGTTAGTTCCTAAAAAATCACAGGTCAAAAATAAAGATCCGAAATACCGGATCATCAAACTGTACTTATAGTTCGCTTCATTTTAACACTAATTCACAATTGAAGTCAAGAAAAGCAGGTGACTCCAAGGCCTCAACTATTTCGCAAAGCAGCTGTTTCCAATAAACTCCCGTAACAGGGAGTTAAGTGGTATCTCTCCGCCTTCCAAGGGTAAAAAGTAACTCAAGAATTTTAGTAAACGCTTTGCTTCCGAATATTCGGGTACATCGGGCGCAATTTTTTCAAGTAACGGCGTAGCAAAGTTTTTTAGAACAGCCAACTCATAGATGAGCGCGGAATTAAACATTATATCCGCTTCTTCCTGGTAAGGAAAGATATATTGTTCCTCGCCGCGCCGGACCATGGGCCACAATCCGATAGTAGTTAATGCATCATGACCACGAAATTGGTGATCGCGTACGATCCGGCGGATTATCCGATTGTCCGTAGTCGGGATCCGATTATGGTCATCGATGTTTAATTGCGTCAGTGCGCTGATATATATCTTAAACTTATTGTCTTTAGGAATTTCACAAGTCAGTTTATCGTTCAGGCCATGAATTCCTTCGATGATGATTGGCTGGTCTTTGCCGATCTGAACGGGTTGCGGCCTAACTTCTCGAACTCCCCTTTGAAAATTGTATACCGGAAGGTTGACCGAAAAACCGTGAATCAAGGAAGTAAGAACCTCGTTGAACAGTTTCAGATCGATTGCGGCCAAAGATTCATAATCCGGTAAGCCATTGGGGCCTATTGGAGTGTGTTGACGTTCAACAAAGAAATCATCGATCGATATTGAAATGGGCTTAAGCCCGTTGACACGAAGCTGCACGGAGAGTCTTTGCGCAAAAGTAGTTTTACCGGAAGAAGAGGGGCCTGCTATCAAAATCAGACGAATTCTTTCACGGTCCGCAGTGATCATATCGGCGATCTGGGCAATTTTTTTCTCATGCAAGGCCTCGGCAATCCGAATCAACTCTCCTCCTTTGCCATTGGCAATCTGGAGATTTAATTCACCTACATCACTTACTTCTAAAATTCGGCCCCATTTTTCGAACTCGTAAAAAACACGAGCCAGTTTTCGTTGTTCGATAAATTCAGGAACTTCCCAAGGAAAGCTCATACCCGGAAAAAGCAAAATGAAACCAGGAAGATAGTATTTTAATTCAAACTTTCTCAAGAAACCGGTAGATGGAACCATATAGCCATAAAAATAATCCGTATAGCCACCGCAATGGTATAAATTCACATCCGATTTATCGCGAAATTGCAACAACCGCACTTTATCCAATTGTCCATTGGCTTTGAACAACTTTACAGCAGTGGGTAATGGGACTGTCTCCTTAGTGATCGGCAAATCTTCCTTAATGATTTCCTGCATGCGCTCGGCGATCCGTAGTCGATCATGTTCGGTGAAAGGATGATGATCGGCAAAATCAAGTTCACCGTAAATTCCTTTACTTAACGAGTGTTCCAAACGAACTTTGCAATTGGGAAAAAGCTCTGAAGCTGCCTTCACCAGCACCAAAGATAAACTACGCGAATAAATACGTATGCCATCCTCAACCGATAAATCAATCGGAATGAGCCTTCCGCCGCATTGGGGCCGGTAGTTTAATTCATGAAGCTCATTATTTATTTTAGCGGCAACAATTGGAGAGCCATAAGCCAGCTGAAGCTCAGCAAAAATTTGCTGAAGGGAGGTACCTTTCTCATAGCTCACGCTTCTTCCATCCGGCAAGATAAAACTCATTCGCGGTCCATTCATTAATATGCCTCCAAAACTGTCTTCTGACAGTTACTTTATGCAGCTGAAAATTGGAATAAGACGATTCCCAATTTGAACTGAGGTTATAATATATGAACGCTTGATGCGGGAATATTGTTCCTTTGATCTGCCTGGGAGGGATAGAAGCGAATTCAATCAGAGGGCAAATTATGAGTTTTATCTCGACTTCTTTGAAAGATACACTCGCCGGACGGCCTGAGTCAAGGCTTCAATACTGGGAGGTTTAATTAAATACTCGGATGCGCCTGCGGCTTTCGCTTGACGGATGTATTCCTGTTCAGCCTGAACTGATAGCATAATAATTGCTGTTTGCGGAAGTTCAATAGTCATCTGTTCGGTGGTCTGAATTCCATTCATAACCGGCATATTAATATCCATCAAAACGATGTCAGGTAACAGTACTTTAGCGAATCGGAGAGCTTCTTCTCCATTACTGGCAGTTCCGACAACCTGAATGTCCTCCTCTAGTTCCAGAAGTCGTTGTAAATTATTACAGGTTTCCCAAGTATCGTCAACAACCATAATTCGAATTTTCGCGGTCAACCACTTCACCTGCCAAAACTGTGATGGTTATCTTGTTCTCGCCTTTCCAAACTTCCAAAACCTCTGCAACATCAACAGCTTAGAATAGTAAAGACTTTACCTGCTTGGGGTAAAGTCTTTTTCAAGAAGTTTGGAAAAATAACGTTTAACCGTTCAAAATAAAGCTTGGAGAACTCAAATTGCTACCAGTATTGTTGAAAATACCATTTAACCCACCATTTACAGCCACAAAAGCGCCAATGACTACCATTACGATTAACGCGATGATTAAGCCGTATTCAACCACTCCCTGTCCTAATTCCTCTTTAAAAAGTCGTTTTAACATGGATTTCACTCCTTTTTAAATCAGACATTTCCCGAACTGCCTAATCATTGCATAGTAATAGTAACTTAAGTTCTCTTCCATAAACACTATATCATGGATCAATAAAAGCATATATCCGCCAAACGAATTATTTTTTCAAGTCTTGTCAGGACTTTAGTCCTACTCGTTGATGAGCCCTTTCCGATATGCATAAACCGCAACTTGGGTCCGATCCTCAAGGGCCATCTTTTTTAAAATACTGCTCACATGGTTTTTAACCGTTTTTTCACTAATAAACAATTTCTCAGCGATGTCTTTATTACTATTTCCACTCGCTATATATGAAACAATTTCTAATTCTCGTTGGGTTAATCCAAAATCCTCGGGTAGAGTATTTGTTTTCTCTTCATTCATAAGCTGCCGAAATTCATGCAACAGTTTAGTTAAAAGGCAAGGCTGAATAAATGCATCTCCCTTAGCAACGGTTCGAATTGCTTCATATAATGTATCGGGATCAATATCTTTAAGAACGTAGCCTAAGGCACCAGCTTTAATTATCTTTGAAACATGATTTTGGTCGTTATCGATTGTCAATGCCAAAACATGGATATCAGGAAATTTTATTTTTAGTTCGCCAGTTAATTCGATACCGTTCTTTCCGGGTAGATTCAAATCCATTAGAACAACATCCGGTTTCAAATCAGCCACTTTATCAAGCACGTCATTTCCATTTTGAGCTTCGCCGGCCACTACGAGATCATTTTCTAAACTGATTAACTGGCATAACCCCTGGCGAACTAGCGAATGATCATCGACAATCATTACTTTTATCATTGGCATCTATGCCCTTTCTATCATAATCACTATTCAATTGGAACCGAGGCAAGTATAGTGGTTCCTTGATTTGGCGCAGATTGAATGAGCAATTTACCATTAAGCAATTCCAAGCGTTCCTTCATGCTCAACAGTCCATAACTCTCTTTGCCTGAAACTTCATTCAGAATTTTCTGGTAATCGAATCCCACGCCATTATCAATAATCCTGACGGTGATTTCTTCGGGCAAAAAATCAATCATCGTTTTAATTTGGGTTGCATGAGAATGTTTATGAGCATTATTAATTCCTTCTTGAACCAACCGAAATAAAGCAATTTCATAACTATTCGGCAAACGTTTTTCCTCGCCATGAATTTCGAGATGAATGACAGTAGTTTCAGTTTCCCTTGCTTGGATCTCCTCAAGAAAACGTCGCAGAGTCGGTACAAGACCTAAATCATCTAAAGTCATCGGACGCAAATTAAATATGATTCGCCGTACTTCTTGAAGGCTTTCTCTGACGATTAATTTAAGTTGGTGCAATTCTTCATGAATCGCCGCCCGATCAGATTTTAATAATTTCTCACATAACTCAGCTCGTAAAACCACATTGGCCATTGCTTGTGCCGGTCCGTCATGGATCTCTCTAGCAACTCGTTTACGCTCCGCTTCTTGAGCTAAAATAATACGTCCACCGATCAATTGCTTTTGTTGCAAACCGCCCATTTGTTGACTGAATTCGGCTAGATTACCACTTAAAAAAGTCAATGCAATGTCAACCTTCGAAACTAGCTCTTCTGCCTTAACTGACATTTCACTAATTTTTGCAATTGAACGGGCTAATTCGTCACGTTTTAACCGCAAACCTTTTTCTTTTTCTTTCTCAACAGCTACTTTAATTTGAAATTCTTGTGCTTGCAAATACGCCTTTTTGATGTCTTCTTCCGAATAGTGGGTAAAGTCACGGCTCACATCCATTAAATGAATACGGGCCTTTTTATAATTTGCTTCTAACCGGTCTACTGTTTCAATAACACGTCCGACTTCCTCGCATACCTGTTCAAAATCCGATTGCATTCTTTTTTGAACACTTTTCGCGCTTTCAGCAATGTCGAAAAGACTCGCTTTACTTACCTCTATGGCAGCGACTGTCTCTTTGATAATTTTGTCAACCATGCTGAAATCAATAATTTCCGGCATTCAAACACCCCTTAGGGTCTATTAGTAAAACATTCGGCATTGTTAAAAAATAACTTTATACCTTTAGATTCTATATTTCTCGAATAGCCGAATAAAAAAAGCCGGGCTTGCCGGCTATCCATGCATTTATTATCGCTTATATTGCCACCTTTGACCCATCCTACACGTCAAAAGTTTTATTTAAGAAATGCCACTTTGTCCAATTTTTCCCAAGGAAGATCCAAATCATTCCGACCGAAGTGTCCATAAGCAGCCACTTGCCGATAAAGCGGTCTACGCAATTCTAAATTACGAATAATCGCCGCAGGGCGTAGATCAATATATTTCTTTATTAATTCAACGATCTCCATATCGGGAATAACTCCGGTGCCAAACGTATCCACCATGATAGATACCGGTTTGGCAACTCCGATGGCATAAGAAACTTGAATCTCACATCGTTTGGCAAGCCCCGCGGCTACAATATTCTTTGCGGCATAGCGCGCGGCATATGCAGCAGACCGGTCCACTTTGGTAGGATCTTTTCCGGAAAATGCTCCGCCGCCATGGCGAGCGGCCCCGCCGTAAGTATCTACAATAATTTTGCGACCAGTTAAGCCTGAATCTCCTTGCGGTCCTCCCACGACAAATCTACCGGTTGGGTTAATATAATATTTAGTACGTTCATCAATTAAATGACCGGGGATTACAGGTAATACTACTTTTTCGATGATCTCTTTTTCAATCTGGTCGTGCATAATGCTTGGATCATGTTGTGTTGAGATAATAACCGTATCTACCCGTACCGGGATATTATTTTCGTACTCTACAGTAACTTGACTTTTTCCATCCGGACGTAAATAATCCAATTCATTTGCTTTACGAACTGCCGCTAAACGGCGCGTCAATTGATGCGCCAGTGATATTGGCATGGGCATATACTCAGGAGTTTCGTCACAGGCGAAACCGAAGACCATTCCTTGATCGCCAGCTCCGGTTGCCTCGATTTCTTGCTCGCTCATTTCACCTTGTTTCGCTTCCAAGGCTTTATCAACACCTAAAGCGATATCAGGTGACTGTTCATCAATTGATGTAAGGACTGCACAAGTTTCACTGTCAAAACCAAATTTAGCGCGGGTGTATCCGATTTCGCGGATAGTTTGACGCGCAATTTTGGGAATGTCCACATAACAATTAGTGGTAATTTCCCCCATCACCAAAACTAACCCAGTAGTTACAGCAGTTTCACAAGCGACTCTGGCATTCGGATCTTGGCTGATTATCGCGTCTAATACAGCATCGGAAATTTGATCACAAATTTTATCCGGATGCCCCTCCGTTACCGACTCAGAGGTAAATAAATGTTTTTTAGTCATTGGCAGCAACTCCTTTATCCTTACTAAAAAATAAACCCTTCCACTTTGGAAGGGAAAGACAGGCTCATCTTCCCAGAACTTCCTCCGGGGGGAATTAGCACCCTGCGGAATAACCCCGGGTTGCTGGGTATCATCGGGCCCTATCCCTCCACCTCTCTTGATGAGTATAAAATTAATAGAAATAACTCGTAAGCATTATATCGAAAACTAGAAACCTTGTCAAACTTTATCTGAATTTCAGGCTAAATGCTTGGTAATTTCTGCCACAAGTTCTCGTTTTTGACGGAATCCTACTAATCTTAGCACCGGATTACCCTTAACAAACAGACAAAGCGTCGGGATACTCATTACAGCAAATTGTCCTGCTAACTCCTGATTTTCGTCAACATTGATTTTCCCGACCTGAATTTTACCCTCAAATTCTGCCGCAATCTCTTCAACAATTGGCGCTACCATGCGGCAGGGACCACACCAAGGTGCCCAAAAATCAACGAGTACCGGTAATTGGGATTCCATGACAGTATTTTGAAAATTATTCTGATCAATAGTGATCATAACGTTCACCTCTGTTAAAGTTCCCTCGTCGAGAAACCAAACTCTCGCTAAAGATGACGAAGGTGCAAATATGTTCAAGAGTGCAAGAATGACTCTGCGCCATTATGGCGTACTAAAAGTTTAACCAATTATTCGACATATAGAACTTGTAATAAATTGGTGGAACCAGGAATTCCAGTACGTACTCCAGCGGTAATGACCACCAAATCCTTACTTCGAATGAATCCGGTCTTTTTAGCTGCTTCAATGCTAACATCAAGCATCTCGTCAATATCATTGGCGGGGGGAACAATTACCGGGAACACGCCCCAAGATAAAGCTAGTTGTTGAGCTATTCGCAGCGAAGGCGTAACAGCCACAATCGGTGCCTGAGGACGATATTTCGAAACCGTTCGGGCGGTACTCCCCGATTGAGTTGAACTAATGATTGCCGCTGCTTTTAGATCTAATGCGGTTTGACAGGTCGCATGGCTTATGGCGTCACTGACAGTTGGAAAAGAACTAACCTTCTTTTTAGCGAGAATATCTTCAAATTTCAAAGAATTCTCAATACTCTTAGCGACTCGGGACATGATCTCAACCGCAGTAACCGGATATTTTCCTACGGCAGTTTCAGCGGAAAGCATAATTGCGTCTGTTCCATCCAGGATTGCGTGGGCGATATCCGTCACTTCAGCCCGGGTCGGCCGAGGGTTTCGAATCATTGACTCCAGCATCTCCGTGGCAGTAATCACAGGTTTCCCTGCTGCATTGCAAATTTCAATTAAAAACTTTTGAATCAGCGGAACCTCTTCGGGAGGTACTTCCGTGCCTAAATCGCCCCGAGCCACCATAATGCCATCACATGCTTGTAAAATCTCCTCACTATTGCGGAAGCCTTCTTCATTTTCAATTTTAGCGATGATCAGTTGATCTCCGCCAAGTTCATTAACGAGTGCGCGGATTTCCGCCAGATGCTCCGCTTTTCGGGCAAACGACACCGCAATAAAATCGACTTTTTGCTGGATGACGAATTCTATGTCGGAACGATCTTTTTCCATTAAAGCCGGGAGATTGACGGATACTCCGGGAAGGGTTACTCCCTTTTTTGAGGATAATTCACCGCCATTCAAGACTTCGCATTTCAGTTCATGTCCTTCAGCTCCAATAACCGAAAGTTGTATCATTCCATCCGCTAAAAAGATGGTGCCGCCAATCTTAACATCCTTAATTAAGGTTGGGTAGTCTACATAAATGTATTCGGGATTCCCGTCTTTTTTGGGATCAACGGTCAAATGAACTTGAGTTCCTTCGACGAGCTGAATCGGACCAGGATTAATTTTTCCGGTTCGGATCTTTGGTCCCTGAATGTCGGCTAAGATACCGATCGGGGTTCCTAATTTAGCTGCAATTTCTCGGACCAGCTTAATTCGTTCCGCATGTTCATCATAAGAGCCATGGGAGAAATTTAAGCGGGCAATATTCATGCCGGCTTTGATCAATTTCTCCAGAACAACCGGATTGGTGCTCGCTGGACCCAAAGTACAAATGATTTTAGTTTTTTTCAAGAGGATCCCTCCTAAATACCGGCCAATCATGTTGGCATCCCTATAAGCAGCGATGAATATTAATCTTCCAAATAAACGCCATAGTGACGGAAACGATTATACCGATTATCCAATAATTCAGAAGATGAAAGGTTCAGTAATGGCTTTAAATGGCTATTTATTGCCTTCTTTAAATTCATCCCGGCCTCGTTGGGGTTCTTATGAGCACCACCTAAAGGCTCGGGAATAATCTCATCGATAATCCCAAATTTTAAAAGATCGTTGGCACTTAACTTCAATGCATCTGCGGCATCCGATGCCTTCGATGCGTCTTTCCATAAAATTGAAGCACAACCCTCGGGAGAGATAACCGAGTAATAAGCGTTTTCCATCATTAAAACCCGATTGCCAACGCCTACAGCAAGTGCACCTCCGCTTCCGCCTTCACCGGTGATGACTACAATAATCGGTACGGTCAGGTTCGCCATCTCTCGAATATTTCTTGCAATCGCTTCGCCCTGCCCCCGTTCCTCCGCCTCGATGCCTGGATAGGCACCAACAACATCTACCAAACAAATAATGGGACGGTGAAATTTTTCTGCTTGATGCATTAAACGAAGCGCTTTCCGATAACCTTCGGGATGCGGTTGACCAAAATTTCGATAAATTTTTTCTTTGGTATCACGGCCTTTTTGTTGACCGATAACTGTAACTGGAATACTATCCAAATATGCAAGACCGCCGATCATTGCCGGGTCATCCCGAAACAAGCGATCTCCATGCATTTCTATGAAATCAGTAAAGATAAGTCCGACATAATCAAGAAGAGTAGGCCTTTTTGCATGCCGGGCGATTTGCACTCTTTGCCAAGGTGAAAGATTGTTATAGATGCTTAAACGCAAGGAATTGGCCTTTTCTTCAAGGACGGCTATTTGAACCGTCATATCGATGCCCTTCTCCTGCGAAAACTGTTTCAGTTCTTCTATCTGTTTTTCTAATTCCAAAACCGGCTTTTCAAATTCAAGAACCAACCCCGTATTACTCGCCAATATTTACACCACCCTTCGCATGAAACTTCAATAGTTGTACGAGAGTGGCTTTGAGATCTTTGCGTGCTACTATCATGTCAATAATTCCGTGCTCCAGCAGGAACTCCGATGTCTGGAAACCAGCAGGCAACGTTTGATGTATTGTTTGTTGGATAACCCGCGGGCCGGCAAAACCGATCAAAGCATCGGGTTCGGCAATAATTACATCCCCTAATGAAGCAAAGCTGGCAAAGACCCCGCCCATAGTCGGATCAGTCAGAACCGAAATATAAAGTGATCCAGCAGCGGATAGTTTATTCAAAGCTTGACTCGTCTTCGCCATTTGCATCAGAGATAGAATCCCTTCATGCATCCGAGCGCCGCCACCTCCGGCGGAGACCGCGATTAACGGAATTTTTTCAGCAGCAGCCAATTCAATAGCCCGCGTAATTTTTTCACCGACGACCGAACCCATAGAACCGCCTACAAATCCAAAATCAATCACAGCTAAGACGGCAGGAATTCCACCGATTAGCGACTTACCAACAATTGCGCCTTCAATTAATTCGGTTGTTTTCTGGGATTTCTTCACCTTATTTTCATAGTCAGGAAAATTCAACGGATTGACGGTTTTAAGGTTTTCATGCTCCTCATGAAAACTATCGGCATCAGCCAACAACATTAAGCGTTCTTTGGCGCCAATCCGAAAATGAAATCCGCACTTGGGACATACTTTCAGGTTTTTTTCGATATCCTTGTGGTAGGTTATTTGCGCACAACGGTTGCACTTCACCCACAAACCATCGGGAATCTCTTTTTTCTCAATCTCAACTTTGTGAGTGAAATCCGATTGATCGGTTTTGACAGTTATATATTTAGGCTTGGTCTTGAATAAGTCCTTTAACAATCAGTCCACTCCTTGTCAGTGTCCAGTTAAAGAATAATATAAATTTTTAGAAATATATCCTATCATAAAAAATTCTCGCTTCATCCTGAAAATCCTGCCAATTAAGCTTGCTGCAATGCGTTGTTAATGACCTCGGTTGCTTCTTCAATTTCAACTTCAGAGACCATAACCTCCACATTTCTCTCCTCTTTTGAAAATAGATTTGCTTCTTTAATTTTTACCAAAATTCCCTCGACCTCTAGCAATTCTTTTAGATAGCTGGCAACTCTGCGGTTAGGGGCCACATAAACTACCACCCACATGGGAACTCCTCTTTTCTAGATTATGTATCCGCAATTAAGATTCAGTCTTCAGCAGTTGATATGCATATACATTTCAAGATATATGAGCCGCTAAAGGAAGTCAATAGTTTTTTAAAAATCAAAACAAGTTTAGGAATTACGGATAACCGAATCAGTGTTTTTCCAACTCATTGACGAGCTTTTTGAAAAGGCGGCCCCGCTCCTGATAATTATTGAACATGTCGTAACTGGCACAAGCTGGTGACAACAGCACTACGTCGCCGGAAGTAGCCCTCGTTGATGCAAACGCCACTGCATCTTCCAGCCTATGGACTGATTCAATTGGAAAATCCGGTGCAATTTTTTGAACTTCTTCCTTAATTTGCGAGGCAGTGACACCTAAGACAATCAAATGTTTGCAACGCTCCGCAACCACTTTGGCGAAACGATCGAACGGCAGATGTTTATCATAGCCGCCGGCAATTAAAATCGTAGGAGCGGTCATTGCATTTAGACCCGCAATAGCGCGGTCGGGAGTCGTGGATATCGAATCGTTGTAAAACTTTACCCCATTTAGTTCGCGCACTAATTCCAGGCGATGTTCCACACCGCTAAATTCACGGGCGACTTTAGCAATGGTCTCAATGGAGACCCCTTGTAAAGTGCTGATTAAAGCAGCTGCTAAAATATTCTCGATATTATGATCTCCAAGTAAACGGAGCTGATCCCGTATGGCAATGACCTCTGATTGACCATTTAAGCGGACTATTAACTCTGTACCGTTTAAAAAGGCCCCTTCATCCAGGAGTTTCTTGCGGCTGAAAAAGAATAATCTTCCCTTTACGGATGAAGCTAGTTCTCTCGTAATATCGTTGTCATAGTTTAAAATCGCAATTCTATCGGGAGATTGAAAACGTAGAATGTTAGCCTTGGCTCCTATGTATTCAGCCATCGATGCATGCATATCCAGATGATTAGGAGTAATGTTGGTAATAAGAGCACAGTCCGGACTTTGAGTCAAGTCTTGAAGTTGAAAACTGCTTAATTCCAAAATAACACGGGAATCGGTCGTCATTTCAGGTAAGAAATCCAATAATGAGCAGCCAATATTTCCACCAATATAGGTGTTTGGAAAATCGGCCTTTACCATGAGCCCGGTTAATGTGGTTGTCGTAGTTTTACCGCTGCTTCCAGTGATACCGATGATCCTGCCTGGGCATTTACGAAGAAAAAGCTCCATTTCACTGCTGAAAACGGCTCCTTCCGCTTTCGCGCGTAACAATTCCGGCAAGTCTTTTTTCATTCCTGGAGTTACAAATATGATATCAAAATCCCGTAATTGCTCTAAATAATCAGGGCCGAGACAATAATTCACCTTCAATCCGGTTAATTGAGATACATACTTTTCTAAACCCGCGGCTTCTTTTTTATCGAATACGAAAACATTGGCCTTTTCGTTAACTAAATACCGTATTAATGGTGTATTGCTGACACCCAAACCGATAACGGCTATTTTTTTATTCTCATACTCCATCCAACCGGCCTCCTATAATTCATCCCAAAAAATTTCGACGATAAATCCTACTCTCCTGCCGACGAATGGTAACTTGACGTCTTTTCTCAAATGGTTGCCGAAGCTAAAAAAGAATACCCCGGATTGTCCTCGTCGGAGATTTTTCCGAAATAACTGTCCTCGGCCGCTAACGATTTCAAAAAATCGCCATTGATGACTGCCTTGACCTTTCCAAGGACGGCCCCGTTCTCAACCAGCAGGCATTGATCAGCGGTCAAGGAAAAGCTGCCCGAGCTTGAATCTTGAGTGTGCATACCCAAAACGGAATACACAATGAGACCTCTTTCAGTATTTTTTATCAGCTGTTCCCATTCTGGAACTGCTAAGCCCGTTTTGATGAAAAAGCCCCGGCCTCCGGCAACGACCGGGGTTGGCGGGAAACCCGTTTTTTTAGCATATTTTAAACCGAGAATCGGCGTGCGAAGCCTCCCATGTTCAATCAATTCGATCTGGCCCCCGGGTACCCCTTCGGAAGTGCACAAATAAGAAAACGCCCGTAAGGGTTGGAGAGTATCGAGCACCAACGAAAGGTCATTCCGTAAAACCATTCGGTTTTCTTTAAAATCATCAAGCGAAAACCGGCTTTGTCGGTTCACCACCAGACTCCCGTAAAGATTCGAAATTAAAAACTGGCTCAGAAACGATTCAAAAACTTCGGGCGGAAACAACAAGCGGATTTCCCCGGAAAAATTGGTTGAAACCGTATTGTCCAGCAGCTTGCCGATACGGGCGGTATTTTGAATTATTGCTTCAATCTTGTCCTCCGCCGGCCAGAACTTTTCCTGAAAAGACTCGCCATAACTATTGTTCACCTCGAAATAGAATTCCACGGGGGTTTGGCGATATTCCAATGAAAAACCGGCAGAATTCTTCATTACACGAGTACTATGAAAACAGCGGACTTTCCCGTTAATTTTGCGGAGCCCGGCAGCGCTTAATTTCCGCAGGCCGGTTTCGAGGAGGCGAAACGGTTGCGAATTGTCCCGGTCCACGATATGTTCAACCGCCGAGTCCGCCAGATCGACTTGAGGAACTTCCTTCGGGGTATACAAAGAAACACCTTCGGGGTCGGAATAGGCAGCGGTCTTCCAATTGTTCATATACTCATCAAAACTCTCCGTCACTTGAGAATCGAGTTTGCCCGAACTATAGCGTTGGTTTTTCCAATATAAAAAAATTTCCCCCGAAATACTCCGCTTATAACTAGGGGCTGAATAAGGTCCTCCGATCCGGTTGTCTTTCAGACCAACCTCCAAACCTCGAGTGTCGTGGAGATCAAACCGCCATTCCGTCAAATCGGAATCTCTCTTCTGATAGCTGGTCAAAATATCGGCAAGCTGCTCCGCCAAGATCAAATTATTCTCCTCCGATCATAATTTCTGGATTTTGGTTAATCATGAGAAAATAATGGGAACCTCCGCAACTTGGGACTCCTTGCCCCATCTTGCCGCAAGTGCCCATGGCGTCGATTTGCAACGGCCCGATGGCGGCGCTGACGGAATCCAGGACAGACAGTACTTTCCCACTGAATATAGCCGGTTTGTACAGGACCGGAGTTTCGGATAAGGCATAAATTCCCGAACAATGAAACACAAAATCGCCAAAGGCCGGATTGACTTGTCCGCCTTGAAAGCCCGTTAAATAAAGCACCTTTTCCTGGGGTTCGATCAACTTATGCCGGACCAGGAAATGGTACAAGTCAGCCGGAGTTATCGCTTCAAAATCTCCCGCCATCGGCAGCGCGTTTTCATATTCGATCCGAATATTGGTCATCCGCGCAATCGGCAACGAGAAAAAGCTCTCGACCCGTTCCGCCCCGGTAAGCGCCACTCCCGCACGTCTGGCCGAAAAAACATCGGATAATCCGGCGCTAAGTTTTCCATGATCCACAATTTTCACGGTTTTTCGCTCAATTCCCATGGCGCTGACGGGTTGATACGCATAATCCCCTTCAATCGGCCCATCGATGATCGATAGATGTTCATTCGCGACCTTGAGGCCGACTTTGAGCCGACCGTCCTCCCCCAGAATCGAACTTTCGAGCGCGTCGGTCTCCGCCGCATGACCAAAGGCTTCATGAGCCAACCCTTTGGCCAAGGCATAATCGATGACCAGCTTATAGTTGCCGCTTTTCAATTTGGGGGCGCCCAGCAACTCCAAAGCCAAACGCGCTGCCTTGTGCGCCCGGGAGCGTAACCGTTCGAGGCTCTCCGCTTCGATGATGATACCCAAATCGGTCCCGGGAAGATTGGCATAGGCGGTGGCGGTATCCGTCGCAGATTTGGCAGTGATCGAATGGTACAGAAATGACCGGGGGGTATTAAAAGAAACATCCGTCCCGTCGGAACGGGCGATCCGCCATTCTTCGGCGCTCAACCTCAAGATAGTCCGCACCGACAGCCGCTCATCCATGTCGGTGAGTTCCCGGTTGATCGCCTTGACTTTCGCTTCAACATTTTCCAAGCTGATGCTACCCAGAGGATGACGCTCGGTGATGGTAACTTTTTTCTGAAGCGGTTCCAACTGAAAAACTTCCTGATTGGATTCACTGCTATAGAATTGGCCCTGGTCCGCCAGAAACGCCGCTTTATGAAACAGCTCGACCGCGATGGCCTCGCTGATTTGGTCGGATGCGGCGAAGCCCATATACCCTTGGGGCGAAATCACCTGGATTCCGACTCCGGCCGTCGTGGCGGTGCTCACCTCTTCCGTTTTGCCGTTATTGATGTGGAGAGCCAGATCTTTACGGTACTGGATCCGCAGCACAAAATAAAAGTCTTTGGCCGCAGCTTCAGTGCGTATTCGATGGATAATTCCGCTATATTGGTCAACTTTCATGAGGTCCTCGCTACTGATAAATTTTGGCTTTCGCAATTATGCTGCGCTTCAAGTTTTAGGTTTATGCGAATTTTTAGGGTTTAATCCTTAAGAATAGCGCTTTAATTCAGATGTTCAGCCCGCAAACGAGACTCGGTGGCTAATACTTGCGGCCGGAAGAGATCGATCAATGCCTCGCTGAATTGTTCGATTTCTTGGCGCGGTTGCCACCAAAACACATCGATGGTTAAAAACTTTTGTACGGAAAAGACCTGGATCAAAATGAAGCAATCGTCAAACTCCCCACTGATCCGGGTTCCTTCAGGTTTGAACGTTTGAAAGACCCATTGGATGTTGATAATGCCGTCAGAGTTCGTGATGCGGCGAATTTCGGACATAAATTCAGTAGGATTGTTCCATAATTCATTCTGACAAAAATATAAATCCGCCATCAAATGTCTCCCGAAGCCCGCCTTCATACCCGACAACCCGCTCCCTTCAGCCTTCATAGCACATCATATGATTCGGAAGAGACTACGGGTATCAGATTTGAAAAAAATCGTTTTACCCCTCGAACGGCAAATTCTCAGTGGGGCTCGCCCAATTTTTACGGCTTAAGCGGGTTGCCTCAAAAGTTCCTCCAACTCCGAGAGTTCCTGCTTCAATTGTTCGACCTGGGCGTGTATCTTCTTCCTGTCGGCAGAAGGGCCTTCCGTCCGGAGAGCCAGGATCAGGTGCTCAAGGTCGGTAAGTTTTCGATCAAACGCAAAATTATTCAATGCCGCGACTGTACGCTGTTCTTTCAGTTCGGCGCCGGCTTTCAATTCAAAACGATCGCCCCACCGAGGAATAAAAGTCGCAACCGGAAACCGATCGCGGATCGCCCGCTCCAAGTCCGCTTGGGCCTGATTTTCCCCATGAACGAGGAACAAACCGCGGGGCTGCCGTTGAAATCCTTGCAGCCACTCCAGGAGGCCATTTTGGTCGGCATGCGCCGAAAAGCCGCCGATGGAATGAATTTGAGCCTGAACCGTCAGCTGTTCCCCCATGATCTTTACGACTTTGGCACCCTCCAATAAACGGCGGCCCAAAGTCCCTTCGGCCTGGTATCCGACAAAGAGGATGTGCGATTGGGGCCGCCACAAATTGTGTTTCAAATGGTGCAAGATCCGGCCCGCTTCACACATGCCGCTGGCCGAGATGATGATGGCGCCCCGGGCGGTCTCATTCAGCTTTTTCGACTCCTCGGTCGTGCGCACGAAATGAAGATTGCCGAACTCAAAAGGGCTTTCCTTGGCCGCGAACAACCCTCTGGTTTCGGCATCATAACAATCGGGATTATTCCGGTAAATCTCGGTGATCGAGACCGCCATCGGGCTGTCGATATAGACCGGGACTTTGGGAATCTCCCCCCGGTAAAAGAGCATCTTCAAGTGGTACAGCAGATCTTGGGTCCGTCCGATGGCAAAAGCCGGAATGATCAAATTTCCCTGAGAGTGGACTGTTTCCAGCACAATCTGGCGCAATTTTTCAATCCGTTCCGGGCCCGGTTCATGAAGACGGTTGCCATAGGTCGATTCCATTAGTACATAGTCAGCATCACGGACAAATTCCGGGTCTTGGATGATGGGCTGGTTGTTTTGGCCCAGATCACCCGAGAAGGCCACTTTGGTAGTTCGCCCGTTTTCTTCCACCCAGATTTCGGCTATCGCCGAACCCAGAATATGGCCGGCGTCCAAAAAATTGATCCGAATTCCGGGAACAGGCTCAAAACGCTGGCGATAACTCTGCGGCCGCAGCAAGGCGCCGGTACTCAGGGCGTCGTTCGCCGTATAGAGCGGTTCCGTTAATGGTTCGCCGGTGCGTGACCGTTTCCGGTTGCGCCATTCCGCTTCCATCTCTTGAATATGCCCGGAATCGGCCATCACTATCTTGCAGATTTCGGCCGTAGCCTTGGTGGCGTATATCGGCCCCTTGAATCCCCTCAGCCATAGTTTGGGAAGCAGCCCGCAATGGTCGACATGGGCATGGGTCAGCACCACAAAGTCCAGCGCGGCCGGATTGAATAGAAAATCCTTCTCATTGAGCTGACGAAGCTCTTTGGTTCCCTGGAACATGCCGCAATCAATCAAAAAGCGGTAACGTTCCGTCTCCACCAGATACGAAGAGCCGGTAACCGTGCCGGCGGCACCACAAAATGTAATCCACATTGGCATTCCTCCTTGCCCGTCTACTTGTCCTCAAGACAAAAACCAACCCCATCGCTTTCATCCGGAATTCCGCAACTGAAACGTCCATGAGAGAGGGATAACTTTTTATAGTATCGCATATTCAACGCGGAAACGGAATAGTTTCTCAATAGTTTTCCAGCTTACTGCATTTTCCGTAAAAAAATTTACGATTTTCTTTTGACAAACCCGCTACTCTTTGCTATAATAAATCCGTTGTCCGGGGTGTGGCTCAGCTTGGTAGAGCGTTCGGTTCGGGACCGAAAGGCCGGAGGTTCAAATCCTCTCACCCCGACCATGAAAGAAAGTGAGAAAGCCTATAAAGGGCTTTTTTATTTTATCGTCATTTTTTCTCCGCCCCTGAGAAGTTTTCCTTCCAAGAACCCCTATTTTCCGAACCGAACCATTCGGCCAAAATCCATCAAAGCTCTTAAGGACTCGGGTTGGTTTTCCCGACCCAATACCCAAAGGATTACCATGAACCGCCAGAACCTTTCGACCTTCCGCTCAGGCCGACGGAGGAACCGCCGAAGCGATCGGAAACCCTTCCGGAGCCCAAAGCAAACCTTCCAAAGGCTTCGGAAGCCCTGCCAAAGCCTCCGGCCGACCTGCCGGAATGGAGCGCCGAGGCGCCCGAGACACGGGCGGAATTTCCCAAGACCGCGGCGGTCCTTCCGGAGGAGCGAGCCGCCATTCGCAGAATGTTAGGAAGGTCACGGAAATAAATTCCAGCTTTCCAAGGAAGGATATAAAAAACCAAAGCTATCTTTTTTTAACGCCCTCGAGAGACAGCTTTGGTTTTCCTCTAGAAATTCCTTTACATTCCGATCAGGAAATCACAGCGGCGATCAATGGCTGTTTCGCAACTGGTTTTGATGCGAGATGAATCGCGTTCAAAACCTCCCGGGCGGCCCGGGCGGCCACGTCGGGACTCGCAGCGTGGACCTCCCCCAGTACCGATTGCGGGGTTAACCGATCGCCGACTTTCACCTTTAGTGTAAGACCGACTTCGGGACGGATCACATCATCCAGTCTGGCGCGGCCGGCGCCCAGGGTCATGGCGGTCAATCCCAAAGCGCGGCAATCCACCCTTTCCACCCATCCCTCGCCCGGAAAGACTACTTCCTGGATGAAGGGCGCGGCGGCCAGCCGTTCCGGGTGGTCCAATGACTCGGGAGCGCCGCCCTGAGCCGCTACCATCTCGCGGAACTTGGCGAAGGCTTTTCCGGATCGGAGCATCTCCAGGGCGAGCTCCTTGCCTTGCTCCGGACCGTCCGCCTTTTCGCCCAGCCAGATCATATACCCGCCCAAAATGGAACAGAGTTCCGTCAGATCGGCCGGACCCTGGTTCTGCAGGGTGGCTATGGCTTCGGCCACTTCGAGGCTGTTGCCAATGGCGTTGCCCAACGGCTGATTCATGTCACTGAGAACGGCGATGAAGCGGCGCCCGGCCCGCTTGCCGATTTCGACCATCGTCCGGGCCAGCTCGACCGCTTTGTCATACTGGCTCATGAAGGCGCCGTCGCCAAATTTGACGTCCAGGACGACGGCATCGGCTCCGGCCGCCAGTTTTTTGGATACGATACTGCTGGCGATGAGCGGAATGCTCTCGACGGTGGCGGTGACATCGCGCAAGCCGTAAAGCTTCTTGTCAGCCGGGACCAGATTTCCCGTCTGACCCGCCAAGGCAATGCCGATCCGGCTCACTTGAGCCAGAAAAGCGTCGCGATTCAGCGCGGTGCTGACTCCCGGAAGCGATTCCAGCTTGTCGAGGGTCCCGCCGGTATGGCCCAGGCCCCGGCCGGACATTTTGGCCACCGGCACGCCGGCGGCGGCGACCATGGGCAGCAAGACCAGGCTGGTCTTATCCCCCACGCCTCCGGTACTATGTTTATCGACCTTGATGCCGGGGATCGCAGAGAGGTCGACCACCGCTCCGGAATGCGCCATCTCCAGCGTGAGCGCGGTGCATTCCTCAAAAGTCATCCCTTGAAAATAAACCGCCATACACCAAGCGCTCATCTGATAGTCGGGAATCGTTCCATCGACAAACCCCTGAATCAAGAAATGAATCTCTGCGGCGGTTAACTCCCCGCCTTCTCTTTTCTTCCAGATCAAATCGACCGTGCGCATGGAAGCGTCGCTCCTCCGTTTTATTCCGGTTTCGCCAAAGCATTTTGGATCAGTGAGGCAAACTCCTCGCCCACCGGCCAAGGCCCGACGCCAAACCACTGGCAAATGGTCGCGGCGATGTCCGCAAAGGTGGCGCGGGTTCCGAGAGCCAGCGTCTCCGGGAGATCGGGACCGAATAACAATAACGGCGTATATTCGCGGGAATGGTCGGTGCTTGGAGTCGTCGGGTCGCCGCCATGATCCCCGGTGATGATCAGGACATCGCCCCGGCGCAAGCGGGGCACATGAGCGCCCAGCCAGGCGTCCACTTCCGTCAACGCCTTGGCAAAGCCGTTCGGATCGTTGCGATGGCCATAGAGCATGTCAAAGTCGATACAATTGGCGAAGACCAGTCCCTTAAAATCGCGTTCCAGTAATTCGCTGAGAAACGCCAAGGTCTCCTGATTATTATGCGTATGGTTGGAATCGGTCAAGCCCTGCCAACTGAAGATGTCTTCCAACTTGCCCACGCCGAAAACGGTGAAACCGTTCTCTTTTAAGCGGTCCAACACGGTCGGGGCAATCGGTTTGAGCGAAAAATCCTTTCGTCCCGCGGTGCGATAGAAGGCGCCCGGCTCGCCCCGGAACGGGCGGGCGATGACCCGGCCCACTCCCGAGTCGCCTTGGAGGATCCCTCTGGCAATCTCACAGTCCCGATAGAGTTCGTCGAGGGGAACCAACTCTTCATGGGCGGCAATCTGGAATACACTGTCCGCCGAGGTATAGACGATCAATGCCCCCGTTCGCAGGTGTTCGGCGCCGAGTTCCGCGATGATCGCCGTCCCCGAAGCGGCTTTATTGCCGATGACCGGACGGCCGGTCAATCGAATGAATTCATCCAGAATGGACGCTGGGAAACCTTCCGGGAAAACCGGAAACGGCTTCGGCAAGATGATGCCGGCCATTTCCCAATGGCCTGTGGTCGTATCCTTCCCCGCCGAGCGCTCGGCGAGTTTTCCATAAACCCCGGTCTTCACCGCGGCTGAAACACCCGGAATGGTGGTTAGGCGGCCCAAACCGGCCCGCTCCAGATTGGGCAGGTATAATCCACCGACCGCTTGGGCGGTGTGGCCCAAGGTATTGCTGCCCTGGTCGCCATACAGGCCGGCATCGGGCAATTCACCCACGCCCACGCCGTCCAGGACTACCAAGAAAACCCGTTGAATCTCCATGGATATTCTCCTATGATCCGTAGTTTTATTGACCGGAACGAAAGCCTCCGCCTTGTTTCCGGAAACATTCTCACACGCGTCAATTTCTCTCAAGTATATGAGCCCAATGTTTTCATTGCCCCACCATTGAGGAAATTAGCTCTGCTTCTTTTGGCGTTGTTGATTCAAGACTTCGATGGCGGCCGGCAGCAAGGAGATCAAAACGATCGCCAACACCGTCAGGGCAAAGTTCTGCTTGATAAACGGCAGGTTGCCAAAGAAATACCCTCCGCAAGTTAACAACGAAATCCAAAACAGCCCTCCCAGAAAACTGTAAAGAAAGAACCGCCAATAGGTCATCCGGGCAATGCCGGCGATAAACGGTGCAAAGGTCCGAATCACCGGGACAAAGCGGGCGATGGTAATCATCTTTCCGCCATGCCGTTCGTAAAATTGATGAGCCCTGTCCAGATACTTCCGGTTTAAAAAACGAGAACGTTCTTTCTGAAATACTTTGGGCCCGATGAAATAACCAGCCCAGTAATTGACGGTATCGCCGGAGAGCGTCGCCGACAACAGCACCGGGAAAAGGATATCCATCTTGAGCACGCCCGCTGCGGCTAACGCCCCGAGGGCAAATAAAAGCGAGTCCCCCGGCAAAAATGGTGTTATCACCAAACCGGTCTCACAAAAGATGATCAAAAACAGGATAACATACAGCCATGCACCATATTCCTGAGCCAGCAAATTCAGATGGTCGTCCAGGTGAAATATTAAATCGCCAAAGTTTTGTACGTATTCCATTCATGCTCCCATTTGAAATCTTTCCGGAGATAATTAACAAACACTCATCCGCTGCAAAAGTTTTTCAATCATCCTTTCCATCCGAAAAAGCCGTCTGTCAAGGCCACCGATTGAACTTTTTATATCAAGGAAAAAATATCGCAACTCATCCGGGCGTTTCAAGTAACTTATCATGATTCTCAAAAGATTTCGCCTTTTTTAGAAAGCTTCCTGCCTTTAAAACATTTTTTATACTATAATAAGAGAGATTCAATGTTTGAAGCCTGGGGGTTTCATGAATTTGGAAGCATTAGCCCATTGCCGTTTATGCCCTAGAAACTGTGGAGCCGATCGGGAGAGCGGCGCTACCGGATATTGCGGTGCCGATGCCAATCTGAGGATAGCCCGGATCGGCCTGCATCATTGGGAGGAACCCATTATCTCCGGAAACAACGGTTCCGGTACGATCTTCTTTTCCGGCTGTAACCTCCGGTGCGTCTTCTGCCAAAACGCTCCGATCAGCCACAATGGGTTTGGAAAAAATCTATCGATCGAGGCTCTAGCGGTGAAACTTCTGGAGCTTGAATCGCGAGGGGCTCATAATATCAATCTGGTTACTGCCGGGCACTTCGCACCCCAAGTGGCGGAAACGATCCGGCAAGCCCGTTCCCTGGGGCTTGCAATCCCAATCGTCTATAACTCCTCGGGGTATGAAAGTCTTGCGTCTTTCCATTTATTGAAAGGCCTTATCGATGTCTATCTTCCGGATTTAAAATTCGCCGACCCCGAATTGAGTAATCGTTACGCCCATGCCCCGGATTACCCAACCGTAGCTCAAGCCGCGATTCTGGAAATGGTCCGGCAATGCGGCCCGGTGGTTTTGGATGAACGAGGACTCATCCGTTCCGGAGTGGTGGTCCGGCATCTCATTCTTCCGGGTGCCGTGGCGGACTCTAAACAATGTTTGCAATGGATGAAGCAGCATCTGCCCAAAGGAGTATATGTCAGCCTGATGGCGCAATATCTGCCTTTGTCTTCCTTGCGACTCCCGCCGGAGTTAAATCGAAAACTGACCCAGACCGAATATGATGCAGTCCTCGATGAACTCTTTTCCCTGGGTTTGGAAGATGGTTTTGTCCAGGAACTGGATTCAGCCGATGAAGCCTATATTCCTGATTTTGATTTGACTGGTGTCTGATAGTCCTCAAAAAAACAAAAACCGTCACGCTCGACGGTCTTTTCAGGACTCATTCAATTTTTTGCCCGGTTTTTCGCGCGACCTCCAACTTGGAGATTGCCCGGCTCAATGCGATCTCCATGTTTTGGGAGAACGGCTTATACATTTCCGCCTCCGCTTTGCGTTTTTCGGCCAAGGCTTGCTGTACGTCAATCTCTTCCGGCAGGTCGGCGGCTTCCGCTAGGACAATGACCTTGTGGGGGGTAACCTCCAAATAACCTTCGCTGACCGCCATATAATAGTCTTGATTGTCGATCTTATAACGGAGTACTCCGGTTGCTAAAGGCGTCATTAAACGAATATGGCCTGGTAAAATGCCAATGATGCCGTCGATGGTCGGGACAACCACATATTCGACTTCTTTCCGTAACTCCAATTTGGATGGGGTGACGACTTCCAACCAGATCCGCTTGGTTTGCGGTTTCTCAGGCACTGGCAGTCCCCTCCTGAAGTTTCTTGCCGCGTTCCACAACCTCCTCGATGGGTCCGGCCATCAAAAAAGCTTCTTCCGGGATATCGTCATGCTTCCCATCGAGAATTTCTTTAAATCCCTTGACCGTCTCCGCCATGGGAACATATTTACCAGGCTGACCGGTGAAATTCTCAGCCACGAAGAACGGTTGCGAAAGGAAGCGCTGGAGGCGCCGCGCCCGAGCGACTGTCAATTTATCTTGGTCACTTAGCTCTTCCATTCCTAGAATGGCGATGATATCCTGCAACTCTTTATAGCGCTGCAAGGTCTCCTGAACCTGACGGGCTACTTGATAATGCTCTTCCCCGACCACGGCCGGCGAAAGCAAACGTGAGGTCGAAGCCAGCGGATCGACCGCCGGATAGATCCCGATCTCCACGATACTCCGGTCCAAGTTGGTCGTGGCATCAAGATGCGTAAAAGTAGTCGCCGGAGCGGGATCGGTATAGTCATCGGCGGGAACGTAAATCGCCTGAATGGAAGTGATCGAGCCGGAACGGGTCGAGGTAATCCTTTCTTGCAAGGCTCCCACCTCAGTTGCCAGCGTCGGTTGATAGCCGACTGCCGATGGAATCCGCCCGAGCAGAGCGGATACTTCTGAACCCGCCTGGACATACCGGAAAATATTGTCGATGAAGAGCAGCACATCCTGATGTTCTTGATCCCGGAAATATTCCGCCATCGTCAACCCGGTCGAAGCGACCCGCAAGCGGGCTCCCGGCGGCTCATTCATCTGGCCGAAGACCATGGCTGTTTTTTCAATAACCCCGGATTCTTTCATATCCAGCCAGAGTTCGTTTCCTTCCCGGGTCCGTTCGCCGACTCCGGTAAAGACCGAAAACCCACCATGCTGGGTAGCAATATTCCGGATCATTTCCAAAATGAGCACCGTCTTGCCGACTCCGGCTCCACCGAATAAACCGACCTTACCGCCTTTAGGGTAGGGCGCCAGCAAATCAATTACTTTGATGCCGGTCTCCAGGATCTGCTGTTTCGTTTCCTGCTCTTCGAAACGAGGAGCTTTACGATGAATTGGCCAATATTCCTTCGCTTGCAGCGGTGGACCGTCATCCACTACATCACCCCAGACATTAAAGACCCGTCCGAGGATTTCCCGGCCAACCGGAACCTTGATTGGCTCATTGGTGCTTTGGGCTTCCAAACCGCGCATCAAGCCATCGGTGGAATTTAAAGCGACACAACGAACCCGGTTGTTTCCAAGATGGTGCATCACTTCGGCAACGATTTTTTCGTCTTGGTTGTTGTGTTGAAAATTGACCCGAATTTCAGTATTAATCGCCGGAATCTCTTCCGGAAGAAACTCGACATCCAAAACGGGTCCAATAATTTGGACAATATGACCAATAGCCATGGAAATCCTCCTACTTGAGAGACTTGCCACAATGCCTTAATCAGCTTGGACTCCTCATATCAGTACTACACCGGATAAGTATATCCGGCACTGGACCAAATTTGCTATGGCATCAAGCAGCAATTCCCCGACTTTAATTCAGCTTTCAAGGGCGCCGGCGCCGCCGACGATCTCGGCGATCTCCGTGGTGATTTGACTTTGGCGAATCTTATTAAACTCAAGGCTATACCGTTCGATTAACTCGGCAGCATTGTCCGTAGCTGAAGACATCGCGGTCATTTTCGCGCCCAATTCTCCCGTCTCCGTCTCCAAAAAGGCACGGAAAACTTCACTCGTGATATAGCGCGGCAATAATCCATCCAAAACTTGACGCTGGTCCGGTTCATAGATGAACAGACCTCGTTCTTCCCGCTGACGGGTTTTGGACGGATCGATCGGCAACAGTTGGAATGCTTTGGGGCGTTGTGTCATTGCCGAATGGAATTTGGCATAATAAAGGAAAATCTGATCGAATTGCTTCGAGAGATAGAACTCTATCAACTCTTCGGCTAGTTTTTGCGCCGCCTCAAAAGTGACTCCACCTACCGGATCAGTAAACTTTTTGAAGAGTTCGATGTGGCGAACTGACAGGCGGTGTATCCCTTTCGAACCGACTCCATAAAAAGAAACCTCTGAATGGCCTTTAAACTTTTGACTGAATTGAACCGCTCCATCGGCAATTTTTTGATGAAAGCCCCCCGCCAAGCCACGATCACCTGTGAACACCAAGATTAAGACACGTTCGTTCTTTTCATGGGGCAATAGCAGTGGATTTATTATCTCAGGAGTTCGCGACGCGAGATCTAAAGTCACTTCTGCCATTTTCCGAGCATATGGGCGAGCGGCTTCCAGCCTGTCTTGAACTTTTTTCAAACGGGCAGAAGCCACCATTTTCATTGCTTTGGTTATATGCTGGATATTCTTAATGCTTTTAATTTTCAATCGCAGATCACGAATTGAAGCCATGCGATTTCCTTCATTCCGTTATTTATTTTGGGATTGCGAGCCTTTCTTGAAGCGGTCTTTAAACTCCTTAATCAAGGTCACCAGCTTGGAAATGGACTCCTGATCCAGTGCCTTGGTTTCCTGAAGCTTTTTATAGAAATCTTGGCCTTCCATGCTCATGAAATGGAGAAATTCTTTTTCGAAACGGCGAATTTCATCAATTGGAATATCATCGAGATATCCATTGGTAACTGCATAGATCAAAACAACCTGCTCGAATGTTGTTAAGGGATGATATTGCTCTTGTTTTAGGATTTCAACAATCCGATATCCGCGATTCAGGCGTCCTTGGGTTGACTTATCCAATTCCGCTCCAAACTGAGCAAATGCCTCTAGCTCCCGGAATTGCGCCAAATCAATCCGCAACCTGCCAGCCACCTGCTTCATCGCTTTGATCTGAGCGCTTCCACCGACCCGAGACACGGAAAGCCCAACATTGACCGCAGGCCGAACCCCGCCGAAGAATAACTCCGTACTCAAAATGATCTGTCCGTCCGTGATCGAAATTACATTTGTTGGAATATAAGCGGACACATCACCGGCCAGTGTTTCAACGATTGGCAAAGCCGTTAAAGAGCCTCCTCCATTCTCCTTGCTCAGCTTTACCGCGCGTTCGAGCAAACGCGAATGAAGGTAAAATACATCACCGGGATAAGCTTCCCGCCCGGGAGGACGCCGCAACAGCAAGGACATTGCCCGGTAAGCGGTGGCGTGCTTGGATAGATCATCATAGACTACCAGAACATCTTTGCCTTTTGCTAAGAAGTATTCTCCGATGGCGCAACCTGAAAATGGCGCCAGATACAGTAACGGAGCAGATTCATCGGCCGTGGCGGCGACGACCAACGAATATTTCATGGCGCCTTTGCTTTCAAGCGTTTCTACGATTTGCGCAAGGGTGGAAGCTTTCTGCCCGATACAAACATAAATGCATATGACGCCCGATTCGCTTTGATTCAGGATAGTGTCGATCGCGATGGCGGTTTTTCCGGTCTGCCGATCGCCGATTATCAGTTCCCGCTGGCCACGACCGATCGGAATCATCGCATCGATTGCCTTAATGCCAGTTTGTAAAGGAACTTTGACCGGTTCACGTTTGGAAATCCCTGAAGCAACCTGTTCCACCGGGCGAAACTCTGACGTATTAATCGGGCCCTTTCCATCGATCGGTTGGCCTAAGGCATTAACGACCCGGCCAATCATCGCATCGCCGACTGGAACCTCAACCACCCGTTTGGTGCGCTGTACCAAGTCCCCTTCCTTAATCAGGGTTTCATCGCCTAATAAGACACAGCCGACATTATCCTCTTCCAAGTTTAAGGCCAAACCGTAAATATCATGAGGGAAAAGCAGTAATTCGCCCATCATTACCTTCTCCAGGCCAAAAACCCGAGCGATGCCATCCCCGACTTCTAAGACAGTACCGCTCTCCTGGATATCGAGGTCTTGTTGATATCTACCGATCTGCTCCTTTAAAACGGAAATAATCTCCTCTGTCGAAAATCTCATGGGATTCTCCTCTTAAATCGGTAATTCGGTATTTTCAAACAAATGTTGTTTTAATGCATTAATTTGCCCGGCCAAAGAACCATCGATTAGCTGGTCATCGTGCCGGATAATAATTCCGCCGATGAGGACCGAGTTTACCCGGTATTTCAGCGAAACTTTCTTTCCCCAGGTCTTGGAGAGCGATTCAGCGATTCTTTGCTTTTCAACATCGGATAAAGGCTGAGCGGAAATCAGCTCGACAATCTCCTGACCCCATTGTTTAAGCGTGAGATCAATAATATTCTCCATGATCGGAACGAGTAATTTCTCGCGATGCCGATCGATGATCAATTGCAGAAAATTGCTGAACTCCAGCGGCGTATCCGTAGGAACCAGCTTAAGCAGGATTTCTTTCTTGCCCTGACTGGGGATCTTCGGATGAGTCAAAAATTCTCGGAGTTCCGAAACGCGCAAACTCGCAAGTAATTCTTCCGCCGCTAACTTGACCGGCTCCAGAATATCTCGTTCCTGGGATAATTCCACCATTGCCAGACTGAAACTACGCGCCGCCTGGGTTAACATGGTTGGCAGCCCCTTTCTCAATCTGGTCCAGCACGCGTTGAATCAAGAGATCATTGATATCTTTGGACATCCGATCCCCGATCAATTTTTCGGTGGCGAGCAACGCCAGAGAAACAGTTCCTTGGCGTAAATCCTGAAGGGCTTGTTTCTGAGCGCGCTCGATTTCTTGCCGGTTTTTTTCGCGCAGTTGTTCAGCTTCCTGACGTGCTTGAGTCAGAATTTGGTCTTTCAGTTGCTCAGCTTCCACCCGAGAACGTTCGACGATTTGGAAAGCCTCGGCGCGAGCGTCCTCTAATGTTTTCTTCGCATCATGACTAAGCTTTTCATATTGATGGCGCGATTTTTCAGCTTCCGTGAGATCATGGCTGATCTTTTGGCGCCGTTCTTCCAAGATTCCCTGGATCGGCTTGTACAGCAGTTTCGTTAAAACCACTAATAAAACCAGGAAGTTAAATGACATCACCAGGAAAGTTCCCAAAGACATTTCCATAGCCGAAACCTCTCAGAGTGTGAATTGATGGTTTGACAGGCTTATTTCACTCCGCCAAGCAACATAAAGGCAATAACAACGGCGATAATGGGGATGGACTCCAAAAGGCCGACGCCGATCAGCATCGATGTGAAGAGACGACCTTCAATTTCAGGTTGGCGCGCCATACATTCCAAGGCCGTGGAAATAACCTTGGCGTCCGATGACGCGGCGGCAAAACTGGAAACCATACAAATCAGACCGACTGCAATGACCCTAAACTCGTTTAACTCAAGATTCAATGTAAGACACCTCCGCAGGTTTGTTTAATGAGTTGAGTTATCCTCATGAGATACGGTTAAGCCCGTATAGGATACAGTAAGAACAGTGAAGATGAACGCCTGAATCGCGCCGATGGCTACGCTAACAAACAGCCATAAAGAAGGAACCAGCACCGGAAAATTCTCGGTCAGTTTTTCAAGCAAAATTTCACCCGCAAAAATATTACCGAAAAGACGCAATGCCAGAGTTAATGGCCTAATTCCCAAATCAAAAAGATGGATGATAACAAACGGCGGAAAAGGCTCTAAAAAGTGTTTTAAATGGTTCGCCAGTCCGTTCTCGCGGATTCCGATATACTGCAGCCAGATGACCCATAAGACGCCCAAGCATAAGGTTACATTCACATCCTTGGTCGGGGAAGAAAGGTGCGGAACCAGTCCCAACATATTGGCTACCAAAATGAAGAGAAATAAGGAGCCAAAAAAATAAGTATACTTGACACCCGCTTCGCCCAAGCCGCCTTTGACCAAGCCCTCCAAAAACTCGACTGCCATCTCCATTACATTTTGCCAGCCTTTTGGGATCTTATTTATTTTTCGGGATGCCAGCCATGCTACGATGATTAATGCAGCCATGACAATCCAAGTCATCTCCGTGATTCGGAGGTTGACATCCAGTCCAAACCATCGAACCATATCAGCGTGATTTGTTTCCATCGGTTTTCCCTGTCTCCACCTTGAAATGTCGTGCTTCAATCAAGTTTATTATCGGCAAAAAGAGCAGAAAGAAGAGTAAAATATAAAAATGAATCGATTCAAAGCCAAGCCACCATGCGCCAAATCGCAGGAAAATAATGACACTAACAATCCGGAAGGCAAATCCCCCCAGAATTCCAATGAGTATTCCCCCAGCGGCGACTTTTTTGAGAAATCGCAAACGCAACATTTGTACGGCAAAATCTACCGCCAGCAAATTCAAGCCAATGATAATCGCACCGGCAATTCCGTGGATCTGCCCACAAAATAACCACCCGAGACTACCAAAGATGAAACCCAGCAGTAGTAAGATAATCATTTTTTTCGGCCCGCCCGATACGCGATTGCGAACATTTCATATAAGCCTAAAAATAAACCGACGAGTACGCCGGTTGCAGTCATATTATGCAGTCGGTAGTTTTTTTCGATCAAATTGCCCAAGAAATATCCGCCCACCACCATGAAGCCCAGATTCAAGCTTAGCGACCCGTAGAGGGCTAAATCACGCCAAGTTTTTTTATCTGCCATTATAAATCACAATCCCATTTATTCAGCATTCCAAGGATTGCTAAAATTTGGTGCTACCAGTTATCATATCATAAAAGAATTTAAATTGAAAAGCATTTTCGCTCGTTTTACAAAGTGTTTACCTATCCACTCCAAATACACTTCTGAATCGATCTTTACTCCAAATCCATATTATAGCTTACCCCATCAGTAGATTGAAAATGAAAAAAGCGCATCTCCTTTGGGAGAGCGCGGTTTAAAGTCTTGATGGTCGATGGTAAGGAGAGAATTATTTTGTTCCAAACAGCCGATCCCCAGCGTCGCCCAAACCCGGTATGATATAGCCGTGCGAATTGAGCCGGTCGTCAACGGCAGCAACATAGATATCGACATCAGGATGTTTGGCCTGGACATTTTCAATCCCTTCAGGCGCGGCGATCAAGTTGACCATCCGGATTTGAGTGGCCCCCCGCTGCTTAAGAAATTGAATTCCTGCCACGGCCGAACCGCCGGTAGCCAACATCGGATCGAGCAGAATCAGTTCCCGCTCCGAAAGATCGGGCGGGAGTTTGCAATAATATTCGATAGGTTGGAGAGTCTCCGGATCGCGATAGACGCCAATATGACCAACTTTGGCAGTGGGAATCAATTTTAAAATTCCGCCGACCATACCCAGTCCGGCTCTTAAGATGGGAATAATGGCCACCTTTTTTCCGGAAACCACCTTGCAGTTTGCGGTAGCCACCGGAGTCTCCACTTCCACCTCTTCCAGTGGGAAATTACGGGTGAATTCATACGCCATCAACATCGAAACTTCCTCGAGAAGTTCGCGAAATTCCTTGGCGCCGGTATTGACATCCCTGATAATTGAAAGCTTGTGTTGAATTAGCGGATGATCAATCACATGAACAGCCATTTCTGTCATCTCCTTGTAGTGTATTTACTCCAGCGATGAAATGAAAATGAAATTTAGGAAAACCGGGTTCATTTATTTTACTAGTTTTTACCACTAGAGCAGTATCAATCCACCGATTCCGGATTGTCTGAGGCCGTTTTAAGCAAGCGTACAACCTGAGATAAATATTTTTTAATCTGATCGGCGCAGTCGCGGTAAGCGTCCATTCCCAGACCAAACGGATCAATAATATCCAACCCCAAAAACGGCCCCGTCTCCTCCGCCCCGGCTTGAGGTTCGGACATTCCGGCGAATTCGGCCAAGGTAAAGATCCGCTTACCGGCCGAGGGAAACATCTGGATCAAAATAGCTTTTTGATCACGAGTCATGGTCAAGACCAGATCCGCCGAATTTAACAACTCCGGAGTGACCTGGCGAGAACGATGACCCCGCAAATCAATACCCGCCGCTTCCATGACGGCTATTGCATGGGAGGAAGCGCCGGTTCCATCGATGGTAGCGATCCCCGCCGAAACTACTTCCATGGTATCCGTTGCGCTAGCGGTTTCTTCCAATATCATCTTACGAAACATCGCCTCTGCCATAGGGCTGCGGCAAGTATTGCCGGTACAAATAAATAAGACCTTCTGAATCATCGAAGAATTTGTCCTACTTTCCCGCATGAAGTCGCTCATGCTGCCCATACTAAAGGCATGGAGTATTTATCGTCCCAAAACCGTATTCATCATGAAGAAAAACAATTGGAATGGCACTTTCAAAATGAATCCGGCAAACCCTTAACCTTGCAATGCCCGGAGTGTTGTAACACCCGAGAATTCGTGGCGGTAAGCCACGGGTCCGAGTTCATCTGGAGCTGCCGCCGCTGTGGCTGCAGGAATCATTTACAACTAAAAGATACGGTTCCTGACGTTCAATTTACCTTGGTCAGCCGGGCCTCCACTTTGCCGAACTGAGCCAATTTTCGGATGATCAGCGGTTGCCGCTCGGCGGTATCCGCCAGAATAATCGTAATTTTGCTCTCATCATTCGTGGCTTGCAGATAGGGCTGATAGGTCCCGGTTTCCAGTTTTAAAGGCTGATTGATCTCACGCAACGTAAACGTCACCGGTTCAATCTTCCCGTTGGAGTAAAAATTGACCTGATGATGTCCGGGTTTCAAGTTCTCCTTTCGCAAAAAGAAGGGCAAGGAGAGCCCATCTTGAACAAATCCAGTCAGCTTCAATTCCGTTCGCACCGTCGGCTCGTCATTTCGCGAAGCCAAACGGATGGCAATCCCCTGTGCGTAATCAAAAGTGACCTCTTCATGCGTTTTTTTCTCTCCGGAGATGACTTCCCTTTTGAGATACCAGGGATATAAGCCCTCGGCATCCAGGATCAACGTTTCCTGTTCGGAATAGTTGGCCAGATTTTTCACCATGCCGATGGTGTTCATGCTATATTGAACATTGACGATCTCCCGGTTTTTATAAGTCCCTTTCGAAACCACTTTGATGGTCTGGTCGGCGCCATGAATCATCGATTTTACGACCACGCGGTAGTATAGTTGCTCACCGGCGCGCGGTTGGTAACCGGCGGCCAACCCCCATCCCGAAGCGGCGCCAAAAAGGAGGAGTAGGCTGAAGAGCGTGATCAACTTACGATACACGGACAATGCACCCCCCTGCGGCTTTTCGTAAACGATTGGCGACTGCCAAGCCGACGCCTTGCGGCTTGACTCCCTCGATCAAAATTTGACTGGCTGCCAATTGGTCGCAAAAACGCAACAAATCATACAATCGGGACGCTGCAACCTCCGGGCTCTCCAGCGGTCCCAAATCCAAAACCCACTCATTCCGGTACCGGGTCAGATGCTCGGAAGAACTGATCACCACGATGCGCTCGGAAGATTTTCCTTGATCGAGCCGGTGATTGATCTCGGCAACCACTTTTTCGGGATCTCCCTCAAATAAAAGGGCCGGTGCTTGCGGGGCATAATGGCGGTACTTCATTCCCGGTGCTTGTGGATGTTCCTGGTTATCGGGGTTCGCCACGGCCACCCTTTCTCCCAATGCTTGTTCCAGCATCTCTTTGGTTACGGAACCCGGCCGCAGGATCACCGGGTCGGGCTCCAGCTTGATCACGGTCGACTCGATCCCGGCCGGACAGGGGCCGGCATCGATGATATACTCCACTTTCCCGAACAAATCCTCCACCACGTGAGAGCCCTTGGTGGGGCTCGGACGTCCCGAAAGGTTGGCGCTGGGCGCGGCGACCGGCACATCCGTCAATCGCAGCAAAGCTTGGGCCACCGGATGGGATGGCATGCGGACCGCGACCGTGTCCAGCCCCGCGGTAACCACCCCCGAGACCAGAGAACGCTTTGGAAAGATGATCGTTAAAGGTCCCGGCCAAAAGGCTTTCGTCAGGCATTCGGCTTTGGAGGATACCTGGGAAACCAAAGATGATAACTGCTTGACGTCCCAAATATGGACGATGAGCGGATTGTCTGACGGCCGGCCCTTCACGGCAAAAATCTTCAGCAAGGCGTTTTCATCATTAAAAACCGCTCCCAATCCGTAAACGGTCTCGGTGGGGAAAACCACCAAACCGCCTTTTTTTAATGTCTCGGCCGGAGCGATAAGTGATTCGGGATGGAAAGATGATTGAGTGTCTATAACCGAAGTATTCAAATATATTCACCTGATTAAGTGTGCCAATGACGCAAAAAACCTTAATTCATATTATTTAACATGAATATCGATTATCCTGCAAAAAAAGGACTAATTTTTTATGAAAATTCAGGAAAGCTCGCTTTCCCAGCGGGCCTTGTGTTTCAATAGTACAGCTTTGATCATGAGGTAATCGATCTCTTCCGGCAGCCGTTCCTTGATGGGCCGTAAATACCGGGGGCCCACTTCATCTATTTTGCTGAGAATCAGCGCTTCATATTCCTCAGGGATCAAGCAACTCCAATCGATCGTCATCCCTTCCCCGGCGCACCGAAGCAAGTGTTCCTGAACGGTCAGGAGTTTCAAGTTGCGTACTTGCGCGATTTTGTCCATAGCATCACCTTGCCGGTGCATTTCAAACGTAATCAGATGACTCGGCGCACCGGCTGCCCGTGCGGCCGGTGGCGGGGCAGCGGTCTCCGCCGCCCCGCCTCGGTTTGGAGTCCATTCCGCTTCGGGTGGGATCTCATTCAGATAAGCGCGGATGGCTTCCAGAAATTCCGCGCCGTATTTATTGAATTTGAACTCGCCCACGCCTTTCACGGCCAGCATCTTGGACCGGGTGTTCGGCCGGCGCTGGCATAGCTCGCGGAGCGTGCTGTCGGAGAAGATCAAATACGGCGGCAGGTTCTCCCGTTCGGCGATGGTCCGGCGCAGGCGGCGCAGGATCTGGAAGAGCGAGTCATCCCCGACGCTGTTCGCTTGGAGCGGAACCTGTTTCGGGACGATGCGCTCCAGGCGCACTTGCTCTTCGAGAACCTTTCGCCCTGAATCGGTCAGTTTTAAAACCGGGTATTGACCATCACTCTGCCTCAGATACCCCTCTGTCACCAGCCACCCGACCAGTCCCTGAATCTCCGATTGCGGGTACTGCTGGGCCAGCGCCCCAAACCGTGGTAACCGCTCGAAATGATTATCGCGCACTTTTTTCCCCCGGGAGCCGCTCAGGACTTCGACCAGAGTCCGGACTCCAAAACGCTCCCGCAAATCGATCAGGCAGGAAAGGATGGTGTGCGCCGCCGCGGTGACATCTTGAACCTCCCGCTCATTGCCGCAGTTCGAACAGGTTCCGCACTCCTCCGGGGCGTCGGATTCCCCGAAATAATTCAGGATAAAATGGCGCAGGCAACGGGAGGTCTGGCAGTATTCGACCATGGACTGCAGTTTTGCCATTTCGTACTTGCGGCGTTCCGGATGCGGCACCGATTGTTCGATCAAAAATTTTTGGAGTACGATGTCTTGCGCGCCAAAGAGCAGGATGCATTCGGCGGGTTCTCCGTCACGGCCGGCCCGGCCCGCTTCCTGGTAATAGGCTTCGATGTTTTTCGGCATATTGTAATGAATGACAAAGCGGACATTCGATTTGTCGATGCCCATTCCAAAAGCGTTGGTCGCCACCATCAGCCGGAGGTTGTCATAGATGAAGTTTTCCTGGTTGCGTTTACGTTCGGCATCGGCCATTCCGGCATGGTACTTCCCGGCGGTCAAACCGTTTTCATTCAGAAAATTGCAGAGTTCCTCAGTCTCTTTGCGGGTGGCGGTATAAATGATGCCCGCCTGCTCAGCCCGGGCGGTGACATACTCCAGTATAAACTGCCGTTTCTCCTTGCCGCGCAGCGTGCGGACGGCCAGGTGCAAATTCTCGCGGTTAAAGCCGGTAACAAAAATCCTGGGATCAGCCAGGCCCAATTGTCTCACGATGTCTTGTTTGATTTCCGGAGTGGCGGTGGCGGTAAAGGCGGCGACGACCGGCCGTTGCCCGAGTTCTTGCAGGAAGGGCCCGATCGCGAGATACGCGGGGCGGAAATCATGCCCCCACTGCGATACGCAATGAGCCTCGTCGATTGCCACCATGGACACGGGCAGCGTCGTCAGCAGTTGCCGGAAGGACTCGAGCTGCAAGCGCTCGGGCGCGACATAGAGCAGCTTGTAGCGGCCGGCGCGGGTCTCGGCCACGCGTTTGCGAACCTCGCTATAGCTCAGGGAGCTATTGATATAAGCCGCGGCAATTCCCAAGGTGCCCAAGGCATCGACCTGGTCCTTCATCAACGAAATCAACGGTGAAATCACCAGCGTGATTCCGGGCAGTTGCAAGGCGGGAATCTGAAAACAGAGCGATTTGCCCGCGCCGGTCGGCATGATGACGAACGTATCCTTGCCGCTCAGAATGCTGGCAATGATCGACTCCTGCCCCGGACGGAATGAATCATATCCGTAATATTTCTTCAAAGTGAGTTTGGCTTGTTCGAGCATCGTTCCTCCAAAAGCAGAGCATTACCAAATATATCGGCTGCGCAGTTTTTCTGCGGGATGTGCAATCCTCGCCAATGAACGGTTGAAAGCCGCTTCGGACCTCCTGCCCGTCCATCGGAAGCGCCGGCGAACGTTTGTTCTTTCATCAAGATACCATAGATCCGCGGCCTTGTAAAGTTGGCCCGAGCCCGATCGCCCCGGGGCGAAACTCCTTTTCACCATTGATTCCCAGGCAAGAACCGCCCTGGGGCGGGCATGAAAAATTTCGGTTCAGGCAAGCGGCGCGCTGATCCGGGGCGGATTGGCCCGGAGCGGGGACGAACCTGCCCGCTCCGGCGCGATAACCGCCCCCGCCGGGGCAACGGTTGCCCCTCCGAGTGCCGCGGCTGCCCCGGCCAAGGCAAAAGACGCCCGGGATCAGGCGCTCGATCCCGGGCGGTAGAAAGCATCCGTTTCACCCTCACGGCGGAGTTATCTTTATCAAAAACTCAGGCAGGACCCGCGGAAGGGGTGCGATGGTCCTCGCAAAACTGTAAATACTCCCGGAGTTGATTCCGCAACAACTGCGGCGTATCCAGCTCGTAAGGACAGTGGTTCCGGCAGTGGCCGCAATCCTGGCATTGTTCGATCCGCAACATTTGCGCTTTCCAGTCATCCCCCAAATACGTTTGATAGGTTGAACGCTTCAGGAAGAAAGCGATTCGCGCCGCCATCGGAATGGGGATCCCCGCCGGACAGGGAAGACAGTAACCACAGCCCCGGCAGAAAGCTCCGGACAATTCAGCCCGATCCCGCCCGATCACGCTCCACATGGCCTCATCGAGGACCGGTGGATTCTCCTCAAGCGCTAGAAACTCATCCAATTCCCACTCATGTTGAATCCCCCAGATCGGCACCACATTATCGTATTGGCGTAAAAAGGCGAAAGTGGCGGCGGCCTGGGTAATCAACCCGCCCGATAGACCTTTCATGGCAATCAGGCCGCAATCATATTTCCGGCACTCCTCAATCAGCTCGAGGTCGGCAGCGGATGATAACGAATTCAGCGGGAATTGCACCGTGTCGAAAAGCCCGGAAGCGGCAGCCTGAAGGGCTACGTCCAACCGGTGATTGGTGAACCCGATGTGCCGGATCATTCCTTGCGCCTTGGCGTCCAACAGGGCCCGGTAAGCGTCTCCCTCGGGGTCCGGCAGGGCGGGTGGGTTATGCAGTTGATAAATATCGATATAATCGGTTTTCAATAAGTTCAGACTGGTTTCAAGGTTCCTGGCGATCAGCTCCCCATTGCCGATCGGCGTTTTGGTGGCAATGATGATCTCTTTCCGGACATCCCCCAGCGCTTCGCCGATCTTGGCCTCGCTATCCGTATAAGCCCGGGCGGTATCAAAAAAATTGATGCCGTTCCGAAAGGCCTTGCGCAACAAATGAGCGGCAGCGCCAAAGGAAATCCGCTGGATGGGAATAGCCCCAAAACCACTCCGGCTGACCGTCAAGCCAGTACGGCCCAAACGTATTTTCTCCATCAACGACCCTCCTTATCATAGAGTAGGTTGACTCGGCTTTGCTCAGCGCGGCCTGCTCCGGCGTTCGGTCATGGAGATGCCGTCCAAACCCCAGGCGTCGGGATTCAGCTCGTCAATGATAAAATAATTGGCTTCCTCCTGATTTCCGAGGACCCTCACCATCAATTCCTTGGTGGCCCGCATCATCCGGGCCATCTCCTCCGGATTGCTGGTGCCTTTCGATATTTTTATATTGACGAAAGATACCGCGCCGGCCTTCGCGGCGGAACCGCCAATCAGCCATTGTTCGGTGGGGATCTCCTCAATGATGATGGTGGTCAGCCTTTTCTCCCGGCCCATTACCGTGCCGATCAATTCGGTCAACCCGGCGGCAATCTCGGTTCGTTGCAGGTCGGTGACCTGTCCTTTGGCCAACTTTAATTGCACAAACGGCATCCACAACTCTCCTTTCGAATATTGGGGAAATAAACACTAATTCAATCTCTTTCGGTCTTTTCCTCTACCTCACGGCATTTTTAACAAAAATCGCAGTAATTTCTGTTGCCGTTCCACGGGCCAATCGAAACCAGGAAGCTTTCGGACAAAATAAAAAACAGGATGCATTGCGCACCCTGCTGTAGACGGAATATTTTTTACATTTTGGCTTGGCGCGGTTTGGCCTCGTTAACGATGATCTCCCGACCGCCCATGTCTTTACCGTTCATTGCCTCAATCACCCGGTCGACGTCTTCATCTTCGACCTCGATAAACCCGAAGCCTCGAGAACGACCATTGGCCGGATCGGTAATAATCCGGCTCGATTTGACCTGAGCCTGATCTGCAAAAAAGGATGCCAAATCTTCTTTTGTGGCCGACCAGGGCAAATTTCCGACATATAAGGTCTTGGTCAACTTTTTCACCTCTCTTTCATCCGTAAGGACGTGAGGGCTCAGTCCTAAATCGCGCTAGCCAGTACCGTTTATATGTTGACTGTTTATGGCCCCGGCATCATCGGTTCTGATTCAGTTGTTTAACCCGAGTTTTAAGTTGCCGGAGCATTCGAGCATCAAAACTCAGTTTTTCGAGTCAGGAAACCAGCGAACGGTTCAACTTCAGCCCTTTACCGTTAATATTGTGCGTCAAAAAAATCTGACTATACCAGCGGTGACGCCAATTTTAAAAATCCCGGTAAATTCGCTTTTCCGCGATGTACTCCAGTACTGGATCCGGCACCAGGTAACGGATCGACCGTTCGTACATTAGCTCCACTCTCAACCAAGTCGAGGAAATATCGAGCAACGGCGCTTCCAAAAAGAGAATCCGCTCTCTGAAAGGGTGCAGGAAGGCCGGCCAGTCATCCCCTTTTTTCAGAATCGGATACCCCGGGCGGAAGGCGGTGATGATCCGGGCTTCCTCCAGTATCGATTGATAATCTTTCCAGGAGTGAAGCTCCAGCAATGAGTCAAAACCCATGATCAGGGCCGCTTCCATTCCAGGATGGCTTTGCTTGAGTTGACGGACGGTATCGATCGAATAGGACGGACCGGTTCTTTCCAACTCGACGCCGGAAGCTTCAAAATTCGGATGGTCGGCAATGGCCAATTCCACCATTTTCAAGCGGTTTGCAGCCGAGGTGGACACCTCGCCGATCTTATGAGGCGGAATTGCCGCCGGAACGAAAAGTACCTTCTCAAGATGATAAGCTTCCCGGGCCTTCTCCGCCAGAACCAGGTGGCCGAAGTGAATCGGATCAAATGTGCCGCCCATCATTCCAAACATCATCTTTGTGTCAACTCCATGCCGAGATTGATCAAGACCCTAAAATGCCGGCTCAAGCGTCATTCATTTCCGAATCTGACCGTCGCCGTAAATAATATACTTAATGGTCGTCAATGCCTCCAGACCCATCGGTCCCCGGGCATGTAGCTTCTGCGTGCTGATGCCGATCTCCGCGCCAAAGCCGAATTCAAAACCATCAGTGAACCGTGTCGAAGCATTCACATAAACCGCGGCCGCGTCAATCTCGGCCAAAAACAAGCGGGCCTTGGCGTAACTGGTCGTGACGATGCACTCGGAGTGCCGGGTCCCGTAGCGGTTGATATGCGCGATCGCCTCGTGGACATCGGCCACGATTTTGACTGCCAGGATCAGATCCAGGTACTCGGTGGCCCAATCCTCTTCCGTGGCCGGCCGCGCCGCAATGAGCCGGCAAGTCTCAGGGCAGCCCCGTAGCTCAACCCCCGCTTTCTGGTAATCCTCGGCGAGCAGCGGCAAGATGCGCGGAGCAATGTCCCGCTGGACTAACAGCGTCTCCATGGCATTGCAGACGCCCGGACGATGCACCTTGGCGTTAAAGGCAATCCTACGGGCCATCTCCAGTTCGGCGTCGCCGTCAATATAGGTATGACAGTTCCCGACACCGGTCTCGATAACCGGAACCGTGGAGTTTTCGACCACCGCCCGGATCAGTCCGGAACCGCCGCGCGGAATGAGCACATCTAAATACTGATTCAACTTCATCAGCGCCGTGGCCGCTTCCCGCTCAGTCCGCTCCACCAAAATAACCGCATCCTCAGGCAGCTCCAAATCGGCCAAGGCTTTCCGGAGCGTTCCCACCAGCGCCTGATTGGAATGCAAAGCTTCGGAACCGCCTTTCAGGATCACGGCGTTTCCCGTCTTCAACGTCAGTCCCGCGGCATCCACCGTCACGTTCGGCCGCGCCTCGTAAATGATTCCCACCACGCCGAGAGGCACCCGTTGCTGGCCGATCTCCAACCCATTGGGACGTTTCCACATCCCGGTGACCTTCCCGATGGGATCTTCCAGGCTGACCAGCGTCCGCAGTCCTTCGGCCATGCCTTGAATTCGCTGGGGAGTCAACGTCAGACGGTCGATTAACGCGGCCGAAAGCCCTTTCGACTTGCCTTGTTCGACATCTTGCCGGTTCGCGGCCAGAATCGCTTCGCTTTCAGCGACGAGATAATCGGCCATCTTGATCAATAGTTGATTCTTACAGGTAGAAGATAACCGGGCCAGGATGGGCGCGGTCTGCTTAGCCCGCCTTCCGATTTCCGCGACATACTCCGCGATCTCCATTGCGATACCCCCTAGTTTAAAGCCGTAATCACCAGATTATCCCGGTGAATCACCTCATCGGCAGTTTTAAACCCCAGAATCATTTCGATTTCAATGCTTTTTTTGCCCATAATCTTCTGCAGATGTTCCATGCCATAATTGGTCAAACCCCGTCCGAGCTCCATTCCTTCGGAATTGACGACTTGAATCATATCCCCTTCCTCAAACTCGCCGTGCAGTTCGGAAATTCCCGAAGGTAACAGACTCTTCCCCTGGCGGAGCAAGGCCCGTTCCGCGCCGGCATCCACCACGACCGCGCCATTGACTTGGGGGCCATACGCGATCCACCGTTTGCGGCTGGAAACCACATTATGGGAGCTTAAAAAGGCCGTCCCCACCGGTTCTCCGTTGAATATCCGCTGAATTCTGGAAGGTTCGTTGCCATTCATTAATACCATGGAGGTCCCGGCGGCCGTCGCCATCTGGGCGGCCTCAATTTTGGTAACCATTCCTCCGGTCCCCCACGAGCTGCCGGCTCCGCCGGCCATCGCCCGGATATGCTGGTCAATCTCGACCACTACCGGAATGAGTGTGGCCGAATGGTCTTTGCGTGGATCGGCGGTGAATAAACCATCCACATCCGAAAGGAGGATCAACAAATCGGCTTCGATCAATCCGGCCACTAAAGCCGAGAGCGCGTCGTTCTCGCCGATCTTCAGTTCCTCAGTGGCCACCGTGTCGTTCTCGTTGATGATCGGGATGGCCCGGTATTGCAGCAACGCCAGAATCGTATTCCTGGCGTTCAGGTAGCGTTTTCGATCGCTGATGTCATTACGGGTCAATAGAACCTGCGCCACGATCGGTCCGTATTCGGAGAAGAGTTTCTCGTAAACCTGCATCAACAAGCCTTGGCCAATGGCCGCCATTGCCTGCCGCTCAATAATGGAGGATGGGCGTTCGTTGAGGCCCAGGCGGCCCAGACCGGCCCCGACGGCTCCGGAGGTTACCAAAACCACTTCTTTGCCCTGATTTTGCAGATCGGCCAATTGGCGCACCAACTGTTCCATGCGGTTCAGATTGAGCTTACCGCTGGCATGGGTTAAAGTGCTGGTACCGACCTTCACCACGATCCGCCGTGCTTGCTGTAAACGGCCCAAATAATCCACTTTCATCCCTCCCCGGAAAGGTCGATCCTGGGGGAACGGCCCGTCTCCGGCGGACGATAAAAAAGAATATTCCTGCCGATAACCTGCACCACGTCGGCGCCAGTCGCCTCCGCCAGTTCCGAAGCGGTCTCCCGGGTATCCCACTCGGTATGCGGGAGCACTCTGCCCTTCACCAGTTCGCGGGCAGAAAGAGCTTGATCCAGCTGCTCGATGGTATTGGCGGTAATGCCGCCTTTTCCGACAATGAGGATCGGTTCCAATTCATTTCCCATGCTTCGTAAGATACTCCGCTGCTTGCTCGTTAACAAAACTTTAGCCCTCTCTCTCTTTACCTTTGCACGATATGGAAGAATATCAACTCTTTCTTCGAAAATGTAGTTCCGTCGGCTCGCCCGGTCTACGGTGGGCTTGCCGATATTAGCCAAAATTATAGCATATTTTGGCGAAGAACGCTAAAAAAAAGTGAAGCCGGAAGCTTCACCCATTGTTTAACCGATTTTGTCTTTACGAATTTGGCGACGGTGGTTTTCATAGCTGGGATCGCCTTTGCGCCATGAACTGTTGGGTCTTTCGCGGACAACCGCCGTTTCGGTGACGATAAATTCGTTTCGGGCGGTACAATAATAGATCGCCTCACCTCTTCGACAATTCCCACACTCCAAACAAAGCACCGTTTCACCCTCCCGTTTTAATCTTCACCGGAATACGTAAACTCAAAATCGCCAATCCGAACCAGATCACCTTCTTTGACTCCGGCGTTCACCAAGGCTTCCTCGACGCCCCATCGCTTTAACAACTTTTGCATGCTGCGGACCGACTCGTCGTTTTCCAGGTCGAAACGGGCGATTCGCTTGGTTAAAGCGGCGTTTTCAACGATATAGACGGACCCATCCCTCAGCACTTGGATCTCGGATGTTTCACCCGCGGGTTGAAGAGGGGTCAGCGGTTCCGGGAGAGGAACCGCCGCTGCTTTCGGCAGTTCGTCCAACTTCTGAATGATCATATTCAGTAGCTCGTCGATTCCGGCTCCGGTGGCTCCAGACAGGGAGTATACGGGAACCGGCGCCAGTTTCGCTTGAAATTCTTCAAAATTGGCGCGGGCTTCCGGCAGATCCATTTTATTGGCGACAACCAACTGCGGCCGGTGCGCCAAATCGGGATTGTACAATTCCAGCTCCTGGTTGATCTGCAGATAATCCTGATAGGGATCGCGCCCTGAAAAGCCCGAGAGATCCACCAGCTGGATCAGCAATCGCGTTCGCTCCACATGGCGTAAAAACTGATGGCCTAGGCCAACTCCTTGATGAGCGCCTTCGATCAGACCGGGAATATCAACCGCCACAAAGCTCCGTCCCTTATAGTCCACCACCCCCAGATTGGGTGTGAGGGTGGTAAACGGATAGTCGGCGATTTTCGGGCGAGCCGCCGAAATTTTGGAGATCAGCGTCGATTTCCCGGCATTGGGAAAACCGATTAACCCAACATCGGCAATGAGCTTCAACTCCAACTCCACCCATAACTCCGAGCCCAGCTCCCCTTTTTCCGAGAAGCGCGGCGTCTGGCGGGTCGGAGTTGCAAAGTGAGAATTACCACGTCCGCCACGACCGCCCCGCAAGATTACAAATTCAGCTCCGGGAGTCGTCAAATCCGCAATCAACGCTTTGGATTCCGCATCTCGAATGATCGTTCCGACTGGAACGGGAATTCGCAAATCTTCGCCATCTTTTCCGAACCGGTTGACCGCCTCTCCGTTGCCGCCATTGCCGGCCTTGAAATGATGCTGATACCGAAAATCGCTGAGTGTCGACAGATTGCTATCCACTACGAATATGATATGACCGCCGCGTCCGCCATCCCCTCCATCGGGACCGCCGCGGGAAACATACTTTTCACGCCGAAAACTGACTGCTCCGGAACCGCCTTGTCCCGATTTCAAAAAGATTTTTGCATAATCTAGAAACAACAACTACACCTCATTAATTATTATTCGACGACTATCCGGAATTATCCTTTCCAGAATAATGGAAGTTTGGACTGGTTTTTGACGAATCATGCGAGTTCTTGGTGTAGGATCACCTTGTTTCGCCCATCGTTTTTAGCCCGATACAAAGCCTCGTCAGCTCCGCCAATTAGGTTTTCGATCTCTAACAGAAGCTGCTCGTCATCGAGCAGTTTGGAATGATCGGATGTTTCGGAGAGCCCATGGACTCCAAAACTGGCGGTAATGGCTAACTGTTTGTCGGCGCAAAACCGTCGTTTGACAATGTTTCCCCGCAAACGTTCCGCCAATATCATCGCATTCTCGGCTGGAGTTTGAGGGAGTAAAATAACAAATTCCTCGCCGCCAAAGCGGCAAGCGACATCATATTCCCGGACCGATTTTTTGATGAAATCACCAAATTCGGTCAATAACTGATCGCCGACCTGATGACCGTATTGTTCGTTGACGGACTTAAAATAGTCCAAATCGACAAAGAGAATGGATAACGGTTGCTTAAAGCGCCGGGCCTTTTTGATCTCTTCCCGAATGCGCTGCATCAAAAAGTTGCGGTTGTATAAGCCGGTCAGCGGATCGGTGGTCGCATGCTGATAGAGTTTGGAAAGATTCACGTACAAGCGCGCATTCTCAAGTGCCGTCTCCTTGGTCACCTGATAGAGACGCGCGTTATCCAGATGCACGGCTATCCGGGGAGCGAACGCATTTAACACCGCAAACTGGTTTTGGGTAAAAGCATCCTGATCTTTAAAAAGGATGATCAATCCGAGCAGTTTGCTCTGGACGCTGAGCGGAATCATCATCAGGCTGCGATAAAATTCCGCCATTCCTTTTAATTCCGGAGCATCGGGAAGCGATTCATGCAAGCCATTCAGTATTAAAGCCTCTGGAGTCCTGACGGTTCTTTCAAGAACCCCGTCGGGCTGGCGCAACACTTTGGTGACTCCATTGATATGGGTCGTCGGAATGCCGCTGATCGTTTTGATCTTCAGTTCGTTGGGAACCGTTTCGATCCAATACACGATACCCGATACCGCTGCGGTTTCTCGGATTACCGTGTTCAAAATGTTCTTGGATAGATGAGCAAAATCAAGCTCTCCATCAAAAACATTCTCCAATTCAAAAAGTCTCTGATAAAAATCAATGTTCGCTGAATCCATTGTCAATATTAAACCACCCTTCTATCCATACCATAATATCGGCATGAATAGAGGATGGTTTAACAAATTTTCACTTCGCTCGAATCTCAGCAACGAAAGAATCGGAACCGAGGTTACCACTGGATCAAAGCAGCTCCCCAACTGAGTCCGCCGCCGAAGGCTATCAACATCACATAATCGCCTTTCTGGAACCGGTGCCAATTTTCGTGCAAGGCCAAACCGATCGATGCCGAAGAAGTGTTCCCGTATTTTTCGATATTGCTGATGAACTCGATATCGCCAATGGAAAAATCTTTACCGGCCGCGATAATCCTTTGATTGGCCTGGTGTGGAATCACGTATTTAATCTGTTCCGGCTTAATCCCTACTTTAGCCGGCACCGTCTCCAACAGTTCTTTGATTTTGCTTACCGCAAATTTAAAGACCACTTTGCCGTTCTGGCGAAAATAATAATTGGAACGCCGGTCCTGCAGCAAATCGTTGATTCCGCCAATCACTACTTCTTGGGACATCGAGGGATCGGAGCCGAGTTCGGTACAGAGCAGCAAATGTTGGGGGCGATCGCTGGTGACCACCGCGGCAGTGGCGCCATCACCAAAAAGCACGCAACTGGAACGATCCGAATAGTCCGTAACCCTGGAGAGCTGTTCGCCTGCTGTAACCAGTCCGTAGCTGAGATCATTTCGGGATTTGAGAAGGCTTTCGGCCATTGCCAATCCAAAAACAAAGCCGGAGCATGCGGCATTCAGATCGAAACAAAAACCATGGTTGGCCCCGAGTTCGCGCGCGACCTCACAGGCTTGGGCCGGACTGAAGCGATCCGGAGTAAGGGTAGAGGAAACAATAAAATCCAGCTTATCCGGGTCCAACTCAATGGTATCACAGGCCATCCGGGCAGCTTTGGTCACAATTTCATAAATATTTTCTTCCGGCCGCAGGATATGCCGTTCCCGGATTCCAGTGCGGGTGGTTATCCACTCGTCGGTGGTATCGACCATTTTTTCCAAATCGGCGTTGGTCAACAGTTTTTCGGGAACCGCGGCTCCGATCGAAGAGATTCCAATTTCTTTCATTGTACTCCTCCTAGTCTTCGTCTTTTAATAGTTTCAAATAATGGGCCATTTCCAACGACATGCCATGAATCACGAAAGTCCCTTTGCAGACAATCTCTTCTTTACAGCGGACGATCACTTCAATGAAGAAGCGATGTCCTCTTTTCTCCAAGATTTGGGCCTTGGCAATCAGCTTTTCCCCGGCGCGGACGGTCCGCAAGAAATCCAGCTCCGCCTTGCCGGTGACAGCCACCTGGGCCGCAGCCACCGCGTTGGCAAGGGTGTTGGCCATGGCAAAAATAATATGGCCTCTCACGATATTGCATTTCTCAAGGCACATGGAGCGATCGGTATCGAGAAAGGATAACCCCTTCTTTCCGGGCTCGATCTCGATCAATTCGCCGACAATTTCCCGATTCGCCAGCGATTGCGAGACCCCAAAGAATTGGGAAGCCATCTCCCTGGTACGTTTGCGAACTTCGGGAATGGCCAACTCCATGCGGTCCAAACGGACCGTCGGAATACTCACCTGGAGAATCTCCGCCAGTTCCTCATCGGTGATGAAGGGATTTTGACGGATCGCATCCAGAAGCTTGCGATGGCGTTCGTTTTTTTTCATGATTTTAGGGTTGCTAGACATGATCATCCTAAACAATTTATTATTACCTGATAATAATTTTAACTCACTTCACTGATTTATGCAACCAATTTTTAGATCTTTCTTGCGTCATGGATTCTTGAGAGTAAAAATCCAAGCGCCATTATTATTCCCCAATTTTCAGGGAGTGTGAAACGAAATGCTCCGGCCGCGCCGCGCTCATCCCATCGTTCAGCCGGCTTGTAAAGCTCTTCTTCCATCCTTCACGCCTTTCGTCCAGATCTTTCATTACTCAGTCTTTGGATAGCATTCCCGAAAGAGCGGAAAACCGGCCCTTTGCTTCGGAGAGGTTGCCGGATTTTTCCGGACGAGCGTCCGGGAAAATCCGGCAACCCTTCAAAAAGAAACGGCCCGTCCGCAGCGTCATGCCTCGGACTTGGCCGTGTTTCACCTGAAATATACTATCTTCAATCCCCGGTCCCCGAGAAAACGTCTCGGAGTCCGCGCTAATCGCCCTAACCCTTCAATGCTCCCGTAGCGATACCTTCCTGAATATTTTTTTGAAAGATCAGATAGACGACGATCACCGGAATGACCGCCATAAAGTTCCCGGCCAGAATCAGCTCCCAAGAAGTGCTGTAGAGTGTATAAAACGACTGGGTCGACAGGATCAAGGTATAGTTGTTCTGATTGGAGATAAACACCAGCGGCAGCATAAAATCATTCCAAATCCAAATAATCTGCAGCAAAGCCACTGTGATATTGATCGGCTGAAGCATGGGAAAGATAATTTTTCGAAACGACTGCCAGTAGCTGGCCCCATCGATCAACGCCGCCTCTTCTACCTCCTGAGGAATCGTCTTCACAAAACCATGATAGAGGAAGATGGGCATGTTGATCCCCACCCCGATGTACACCAGGATCACGCCCCAGATTTTATTGAGGATATGCAATTGGGCGGAGACTTTGACCAACGGAATCATGATGACGGAAAACGGGATCATCATCGATGAGATAATGAGAAAAAAGATCACATTGCTAAGCACCGTTTTGGTCCGGGAGAGCTTGTACCCGGCCATCGAACTGAAGAGGACGATCCCAAAGGTGCTGCAAACGGTGATCACAAAGGTATTCAAGGCCGAATGCAAGAAGCGCATGGATTGGAAAGCGGTGACATAGTTGTTGAAGTTGAACGTTCGCGGCAGGGCCATCACCGCCTGATTCATTTCGGCCGTGGTTTTGAAGGAGTTCAGTAGGGCCATGAGCAAAGGGAAAAGAACCAACAGGCCGGTGAAGGATAAAAAAAGAAAACTGCCGATCCGGCTAGCGGTAAAGGAACCTTTTAAGAAGAGTGGCCCCGACTCAAAAAGGCGGCGCCAGTTTGGCGTTTTAACGACGCTCATAGCTCCACCTCCCGCTTCTTCATCAACGTAATTTGCAGCAATGATACCGCCAGGATCATGATGAACAGAACGATCGCCTTGGCGCAGCTATAACCCATCCGCATAGTGGTACTGAAGGCATCGTAATAAAGGTTCAAGCTGATCGAAGCGGTGGACCAACCCGGACCGCCATTGGTCAATCCGAAAATCAAATCAAAAGCCTTAAAGGAATTATTAATCGTTACAAAAGTGCAGATCGTGACCGCCGGCATGATCATCGGGAAGGTTACTTTGATGAATTTCTGAAATGGATTGGGACCATCGAGTTGTACTTGGTCCTCCAATTCTTGCGGGACCGTTCCCAATGCCGCCAGATAGATAATGATGATATAACCGAGACCTACCCATAATGATACCAGGACAATGGCCCAGAACGCGAAGAAAGGATCGGCCATCCAGGGTTGATTGAGAAACCCGACCCAGCTAAAATGCTGCCCGAGATTGGGAAATACCTTTAAGAAGAGAAACTTTAGCATATAAGCGCCGACGATCGCGCTAATCATATTGGGAAGGAAAAAAACCGTACGGAACAGCTTCCGGGTGCCCTTCAAATTCGCTATCAAATTGGCGATCAAAAGCGCCAGACAATTTTGCAGGATCACCATTATCACTGAGAAATTGAGCGTAAAAAGGGTCGCATCTTTAAAGCGGACATCTTCCGTGAAAATCTCCACATAATTACGGAACTGAACAAACTTATAAAAGGGCGCCAGCCCGTTCCAATTGGTGAAACTATACAGCAAAGACCCGACCATCGGCAGGGCCATAAAGACGAAAAAGAAGAGAAATGCCGGGGCGACAAAGATAAAAAAAGAAACCCGGCTCTGCGCGTTGTGTCTTACGGACATTCCCCAAATCCTCCATTACCTGCAATATCAATAACATAAGAGCATTGGCGCGGCAAAACCGCACCAATGCTTCTTCATCTCCCGACCGCCTTAATTGGCCAACCCGTCTTTCCAGGCTTTATCCAAAGCCTTGACGATATCGGCCCGGGTTGCCTTTTTTACGTAATAAAGCTGAAGTTGCCGGCCTACTTCCTGTTTGACGGTATTCGGCATCAGCGGATCCTCATAGCCCATCCCTTTTTTCACATACGATAAGGCGGATTCCACCCACGGATAATATTGAAAGGTATGGACCGTCGACACCGGGTTGAATTTGAGGTTTTGATACAACGCGTTCGAGTCTTTCTTGTCGAGCATGTAATTTAACAAGGCAAAAGCGACTTTTTTGTTTTTGGATTTGGAATAAACCGATAGACCTTTCGAGACCGAGATGTTGATCATGGTCTGTTTCGGATCCTCGGAGATCGGCAGCGGAGCGACAGCCAGATTGAATTTGGGGTTCGCTTTTAAGATCTCCTCCGCCATCCATGGTCCTTGGACCCACATGGCATGCTTACCCAGAGCAAACTCGGCCGCCCCGCCGGAAGCGGTGATATCCATGGCATTGGTATTGCCGTTGGCGTTGACCAGATCGATGATGTCAAAATACTCTTTTAGCTCCGCAAAGGAAGTGGTTCCTTTGTTCATCCGGCTGACAAAACCTTTATACTTGGTCTCATTCAGAGCGCCGACCAATAGCGAGTTAAAGAGCTGCGGCACCCAGTCTTCATTATACGCTAACAAAAAAGGCGTATAACCGGCAGCTTTTAGCTTTTCCACGTTGGCTTTCATCGCTGAAAGCGTCAATGCGGGAGTGATTCCCACCTTCTCAAAGATATCCTTATTATAATCATAGCCCCACCATACGCTCTCCAAGGGCATGCATTTGACCTTGCCGTCCAGCGAGATAATGCTCTTTACGTTGGCGTACAACGTCTTGACAAACGGCTGTTTGCTCAGATCTTCCAGGTAACCGGAACGATTGTACTGAGGACCCGTATTCGTCGGATGGATGAAAAAGACATCCGGCGCGTCCCCGGAAGCGAACCGGGATTGCAGAATCTGCTGCGAGTTGATGGCTGCCGGCGTCTCAAAATTTACCTTTACAGTAGTGCCGGTCTGCGTTTTATACTTTTTGATGAATTGGTTGAAATAATTGGCGTAAATTTCCCGGAATTGCGGTTGGTCAATGAAAATGTTGAGTTCGACCGTTTTTCCCGCTCCGTTGACCAGCGGGCCCGTTCCCGACAACATGCCTGCCAAGACAAACAGAAGCAACACCGAAAACCAGAAGCGCCTCATTGTCAATCCTCCCCTTTATTTCTGTTTTTATCCATATGTTTGCGTAAACATATTTTAACACCTTTAACCGATGGAATCAACATCATTTTCCATTTCATCCTATTTTTATTATCTGTCCGGCGATGCGCTTGACGGAGAAGTCAGAAGATGATAACATTTTAACAATCAATTCCGGGGGTCGGTGGAGGGTGCGATGGTCACACAACAGGATGTCGCCAAAAAAGCGGGGGTCTCTTTTATCACGGTCTCCCGAGTCATCAACAACAATGGCTATGTCAAAGAAGAAACGCGCCAGAGAGTCCTCGACACCATCAAGAAACTCAACTATTATCCCAACCACATCGGGCGGGCCCTTCATACCAAGAGCGTGAATACGATCGGCGTAATTATCCCGGCTCCCGCCCATGTGACGGTCCATGGCACCGATTACTACAATCTTTTGATGGCGGGGATCGAGCAATCAACGGCCACGAATGGCTTTGACCTGCTGCTGTCGACTTACCGGTTTGAGGATCCGCAAACGGACTATTTGCGTCTTTATTATCAACGCAAAGTTGACGGCTTGATTCTCATCACTCCCAATCTAAAAAACCCTCAAATCGGCGATATCGCGCAACAGCATATTCCGTGCGTCATCATCGGCGACCGGCCGGAAAATATGGCCATCAGTTATGTGGATACGGACAATTTTCGCGGAATGCAGCACCTCACCGAACATCTAATCGGCAACGGCCATCGACGGATCGCCTTCGTCAAGGGTCCCGGCAATGCCCGAAACGCCGGCGACCGGTTTGATGGATTTCTCCAAGCCATGCGGCAAAATAACTTACCGCTTGAGAACGACTGGATCTTCGAGGGGGACTTCGCTCCGGAATCGGGCAGGCAAGCGATGCGAAAAATTCTCGCGCTGCGCGACGCCTCCCTCAAACTGCCACTGCCCAGCGCTTTGGTTTGCGCCAATGATCTGACGGCCTTGGGGGCGCTTTCCGAAGCCAAAAACGCTGACATCAAAATTCCTGAGCAAATGGCGCTGGTCGGCTTCGACGGCATCGGCGCGACCGCCTTGACCGATCCGCCGCTGACGACGGTCAGCCAGCCTCTGTTTGATATCGGTTTTACAGCCTCGGAAATGCTTTTGAATACGTTAAAAGACCCCCTGCGGCCCCAAGAGAATAAAATTTTCCCAGTCGAGCTGATTCGTAGAAAAAGCTCTTAATCGGACGAAGGAATGTCAGACGGTCATCCGCTAATCCAGGAGAATGGTCTGGATGGAGTGCCCCGGGCTAAGAACGGTAAACCTTTCGCCCAGTATTTCCAGAGTAAATTGGCGTTCCTCACCGGTCCGATTCAACGCAACCACGACGATGACTCCATTGGGATTCAAAAACGCCGTCAGTTCAAGATAGGCGCCGTCCATCAAGCACCCGATCCGCCGGGCGCCGCGTTCGATAAACTTGCTGAAATGACCCATATAATAGTAGGAACTCTGAAAAAACACCTCTCCGGTATCGGTATTGACGATCACCGGCGCATCGCAAAAGTTTCCGGCGTGATTGGGTCCGCCGTGGTGATCCAATACCATGTTCCAATCGATCCATCCGACCGTACCGCTGTTTAAGTCGCCCATGATATTGTGGGCATAGATTTCACCGCGATCCCATTGACCCAGTTTCACGCCGTTTTCAATGCATCCCTCGGTGAAAATCAATTTTTTCGACGGGAACTCGCGGTAGGTCTTTTCCACATTGACAAATTGAGCGCCGGAATACCAATGAAAGCCGATACCCCAGATATATTTTGCCGCCTCCGGATTGGACAGGGTCCTTTTCGCCCGGTCATAGAGCAGATCCCGGTTATGGTCCCAGATCAAAATCTTTTTATCGCCCAAACCTTCTTTTTGAAGCAGCGGTCCTAAATGATTCGCGATGAAATCCGCTTCCGCTTCGGCCGAGTAGATACAGGAATCCCAGGTCTGCGTGGCCAAAGGTTCATTTTGGACGGAGACCCCCCAAATAGGTATCCCTTCCTTTTCATATTCCCGGATGAATTTCATAAAAAATCGGGCCCAGGTATCCCGGTATTCCGGTAGGAGACTGCCGCCGTGATTCATGGTGCCGTTCGTTTTCATCCAGGCGGGAGGGCTCCAAGGTGAAACCAACAGATCAATGGGACCGCCTGCCACCGCCATGGCAGCTTTAATCCAAGGGATTAAGTGCTTCCGGTCCCGAGCGATCTGAAAATGTTGGAGTTCCGTATCCCCCGCGCTATCGTCGCATGAATAATTCCCCAACGAAAAATCGCAGCTATTCATATGTACCCTGCAAAGGCGATAATTGATTCCGGAATCGGAAGCAAAGTAACGGTCGATAATCATGTTGCGTTTTTCGGCACTGATTTGTGAAAGGACATGGGCGCCCGCCTCGGTAAAGGCGCCGCCAAATCCCAAAAGCGACTGGTATTGTTCACTCGGGTCAATCCGAACATGCATCGGATTCGTTATGCTCCTGCTTTCACCGACCAATTTCGAAATCCTGGTAATGCGTTGATTGCTATTCTGAGAGGTTTGAAAGACTTGCGCATTCCGGTAACGGTCTCTGATAGGAAGGGTTTCTTCATTTTGATGGATTCTCATCCGGCATCTCCTCAAATATGATATACGTAAACATATGGATTCTAATTAATCATAGCTTGCATGCGCCATGAAATCAAGAGCGAATTCCGGCGAGGCTATACCGCGCAAAGAATGAGTCCGGGTTTTTCCGCGCCAAATAAAAGGGGCTGTTGCAAAATGAACATGTAAGTTCATTTCCAACAGCCCCTTTTTTTGCTTACAAAGAAATTGCGGGCTCCGCAGAGCCCGCAAAAGCTGTATAATTTAGTTTTGTGAACAAAAAACTATACAACAAGAATTATACCGAATTTGATGGACACTATCAACTAATTCTTCCCTTAAATTATGAGGTGTTAATACCAGGGGATGACTCAGTTCGACTGCTTAGCCAAATATTGGAGGGATTAAACTACGAAAAGCTAAGCATGGCATACTCCTCAAAAGGGAGAAAACCGGCAGTCGAGCCCAAAATCCTGTTCAAAGTATTAACGTATGCGTACATGAACAACCTCTATTCCAGCCGTAAGATTGAAACAGCCTGTCGCAGAGATATCAATTTCATGTGGCTTTTACATGGCCGAAAAGCACCGGACCATTCAACCATC